>NZ_JBALOZ010000007.1:0-29665 GCF_036965125.1 Bacillus sp. JJ1503 | reverse complement strand
CCTTAAAACGAAGCCATCAATGTGCAACAATTCAGCTTGATTTTCAAATGCCGGAGAAATTTGATTTGAGTTATATCAATGAAAAAAATGAAAAGGTCCGCCCAGTCGTAATTCATCGTGCTATTTATGGATCCATCGATCGTTTCTTTGGGATTTTAATCGAACATTTTGCTGGAGCTTTCCCAGTTTGGCTGGCACCGACACAGGTTCAAATTATTCCTGTTTCAAAGGTTCACTTAGACTATTGTTTAGAAATACAGGCAGAACTACGGAAATCTGGAGTCAGAGTGGAGACTGATAATCGTGATGAAAAGCTAGGATACAAAATAAGAGAAGCGCAGATGCAGAAGATTCCATACATGCTCGTACTGGGAGACCAAGAGTCGAAAGAAAAAGCAGTAAATGTCAGAAAACACGGGTCTTCACAATCTCAAAATGTTTTATTCGAGGACTTTAAAGAGGAAATTTTACTGCAAATAAAGGACAGGAGTCTGTAGTACTAGGAATGATGATGGAGGAAACAAAGCTGCCCATTCTTTTGAAAACTTCCCATGACATTGCTCATGGATACCTTCGAACGATAAAAATATTGTTAAAGGTAGTCAAGATACGGTTATGACTCCATTTAACATGAAAAAAGGGAGTTCATAACTCCCTTTCAGCTTAAAAATACAGGTATAGGGGAGTTAAGAGACGTTTATAACTCCATTCATGTAGAAAAAAGGATCAGAAGGTAGTTAAGAGGCATTTATAACTCCCTTCGTGTAGAAAAAAGAAGCGGAAGGTAGTTAAGAGGCAATCATAACTCCCTTCTGCATGAAAAAACAGATCCGGAGGTAACGGCGAATGGTAAAAGGCACTTATTTCCTTTTAGGAAAAAAACATTGAAACTTTAATAGATTTAAATACGTAAACCATTAAATAAAGTAAAAAGGAATTTAGCCAATGAACTTAACAAAAGAAAAAATAGAAGAGTTAATAATTAGTATTCACCATGTATTAACAAATCGTTTAAATTTGAAAGTTGATGAAATAAGTTTTTTAGCAAATGGTGTCATAAACGCTGTATTTCTTGTAAAAGAAAAGAATCTTGGGCAACTCGCAATAAGAACACCTTGGAGATCTGAAGAAAATATGATGGATAAACATTCGAGTGGTGTCATTTCATTAAAAAAAGAAGCTGCTATCTCTGAGCATTGTCACAAATATCATATACCCGTGCCAAAAGTGCATCAGCTACATTTAAGTGAAGACATAAATTTTCTAGCTTCTGAATTTGTACTAGGCGATGATCAAGAGATTTCTCCTTTCGAGATTGGCATACTTACATCCCAAATACATAAAGTCCCATTAGATGGACTATCCATAATAGATCAAAATGAACAAACATTATCTAGTATTATTGCTCATAGAATAACAGACCGTGCTCAATCTCTAAGTCAATTAATAAACAGGAATATCTTTATCCCTTCAACAGAAGAAATGGAAGCGATTTTAAATACTTCACAAACAAACAATTCCCTTCTGCATCTTGATGTAAGACCGCCAAATTTAATAGGGAAAAATGGCAAGATTCAAGCAATACTAGATTGGGATAATGCTTTTATCGGAGATCCAATTATGGAATTAATGAGAATTTCTGAATCACAGGAAATAGCAGAGAAAGAATTTTTAAAGGGATATAAGGATGTTGCGATTATTGAAAATACAAAGGAAATCATTCAATCCATCTATCGATTAGATACAGCTTTAATGCTTTCCATTTTGTTTATTTCATTTATTCAAGACTCTAAAAAAAGAGAACATTACCTCAAGCGTGTTAATGGACTTAGCCAAGAAATAAAAAAATATACTGGTTAAATTTAAGGGGGCAAAAATTGCCCCTTATTTAACCAATTTATATTATCTTGCAGCCCAAGCCTCAACCTCCACCTTGATTTCTGGCCGTGCTAAAGCTGAGACATATGCTAATGTTGTAGCGGGCGGTGATTGATTATGAAATCCACTCCATTTTTCCAAAAAGATTTCTCTATTAATACTTTCAGTGAACCAAAAATTCACTTTGAAAACATTGCTTACGTCTACACCTTCACTTTTTAAAATGGATTTAATATTTTCAAGTGCATTGGCAAACTGCGTTTCTATATCAGCTGGAAGGATGCCATGCTTATCATTTCCGAGTTGACCAGATAACACAATTATTTCAGCATCTCTAGGTACAACGGTTACATGATGATATTGAGCGATGGGGGGAGCAACATTATTAGGATTTGATTTTATTATATTCAAAACGGATTCTCCTTTTAACTTTTATATTTATGAAAGTTTTTTTAAAATTCCCATTAATAGATTATGCGAAAAGGAGGCAGTCTCATGGTGAAGGTCTTATTCAACATTGGTATAGTTTTTATGATCATTTCTGGTATTTCGCTCGGTGCATGGTCAAATGTACAAGATAGGAAAAGCTTTAATACCCTAAGCACTAGGTTTGGTCTTTATTCTGGTTTAGTAGGAATGGTTTTAATAGGCATTGCCTTGTTAGTTTATTACTTATCTGAATGAATGAGAAGGAAGTGATTGGTCAAATAAAGTTATGACGCTTAAAATAATAATCCCATAAAAGTCCTCTATCAGTCATCTCATAACCTAAAGCTTAATTTTAAGATAAACTCAAAATATAACTCTCCGCTGTATCATTTCGCAAAAAGGGGCTTGGTTTCTCTACACTGTATAGCTGCAAATAATGCATAGCTCTTGTGCAGGCAGTATAGAACAATCTACGCAAACTTTCATCGCCGTATACTTGCGCCGAAGCGTCATAAATGATAACGGCATCAAATTCGATGCCTTTGGCCAAATACGCCGGTACGACAACAACGCCTTGTTCATATTCAATTGAGCCGCTTTTCACGAGCTTGATTTCCTCGATGCTGTTCAGAGCCTCATAGGCAGCTGTGCTTTCTGCAGCGGATTTGCATATAATCGCGATCGTATGATACCGCTGCTCCTGTAATTCAGCAACTTTGGAGGCAATGCGGTGATGCAGTTCGTCATGATCGGACACTTGAGTCAGCACAGGCTTCTCGCCATCGCGATCAAAAGCAGTAATTCGTTCGCCGCCGGGCACCAGTTTGCGGGTAAATTCAACAATTGGTTTTGTGGATCTGTAGCTAAGGGTCAAGTTAATCGCATCCGTTTCATCCGGTCCGTATAATCCAGTAAGCGTATGAAAATCGGCCATTTCGCTGGCATGGGCGAATATTGCTTGGTTAAAGTCGCCAAGCACGGTCATTCTTGCCGAAGGAAATAATCGTTTCAAAAACTCGAACTGAAACGGAGAATAATCTTGAGCTTCGTCTACAAGCACGTGTTTGATAGCGGTATTCGTCTGAAAGCCTTGAATCAACTCCTTCAAAAGTAAAAACGGAGTAGCATCTTCGTAAAACAAGTTGCCTTCATCTAACATTTTCACGGTCGATAGGCAAATGTCCTCCCATTCTTCAGGTGTTTTGCCCGCAATCCACAGATTAATTCGAGTTGGATCAGTGAAAAGCTGCTTATATATTCCTGTTATATTGATAAATTGAAGCGATCGAATCCATTTGCGAATCGGCTTCAACTTCTTGCGAACAATCATACGCCCGAGTAATTCCTGCTCTCTATCATAATCATCAAAAGAGTCTTCACTAAACCCATGCTTTTTTTGTAAGTGGGAAAATGCCTTTTGGTAATCCTCTTTGCTAAGCAACTCGACTTCTTCCTGTACCCATTGCTTTGTTATTTCGAGCTTTTCAGTTTCATCTATTTGCTCTAATAGCCACTCTTTCAACTTCGCAATCCTGTTATGAAAGCGAAGCGAGGTGTTGCTGCCATAAAATCTTTCTGAGATTTGTTTGGAAGAGATGAGTGGCTTTCCTTTAAATTTAATCCCTTTGAAGACCATTCCCGATAAGTCCAGCGACTGTCTGAATGTTTTAATTGTCTCAAAAAAACGGGTAGATGCCTTAAATCGAATACTCGAAGTCCTAATTCGATATGAAGGATCATCCGCCGCAGTCAACACATATTCTAATTGCTCGTAAGGACCCTCCACTTGAAAATCGTTGCCCAACCGATGATCTAAATATTCCTGAAATGTAACCTGCTGCATGTTTTCTTCACCTAGCTCTGGTAACACTCTGGAAACGTAATGGTTAAACATAGCGTTTGGCGAAAATAAAATAATTTGATCGGCTTTAAGCCAATCTCGATACTTATAGAGCAAGTATGCGATTCGCTGTAGGGCGGCCGATGTCTTACCGCTGCCAGCGGCNNGTCCATGGTCGTACCGGATAATTCGATTTTGCTCCTGTTGAATGGTGGCCACGATACTGTGCATATGTTTGTCTGTACTTTTTCCAAGCACTTGCTGTAAAATCTCGTCACCAATCGTAAGGCTCGTATCGAACATCGATTCGATAACACCATCCCGAATGATATATTGCCACTTTTGATCCAAGAAGCCGCGTATGACTCCTCCTGGTGTGACATACTCAGCCGGACCAGGCGGGAAATCGTAGTAAACACTCGAAATGGGTGCCCTCCAGTCGTAGATCAGGAAGTTCTCGCCGCTTGTATCTGTAAGTGTTGTGATGCCGATATAAATTTTTTCTGGTGTTGAAGTTCCTTCTTCAGTGATGTTGATCCGGCCAAAATAAGGGACACCCTCCATACGGCGCAGTACGGATAGTCGATTGAAGGCGTGCCTGTGGGTGCTTTGATTTACGGCCAAGTCTTGTGCCTGTTGTCTTAAGCCAATGATTGTCTCAAGATAATCGTCAAATGTATCTATATTTACTTTGACATCATCCCAAAAGTGCTTCCGAATATTAACTACTTCTTTTCGGCGCCGGCCAGTTTCGTTTTCCAGCTTATCGATTTGCTCGGTGATTGTTTCGATGACGCTATCTAATCGTTCCTGCTCCTGACGTAGTTCATTGTTCATACCAAGCACTCCTTTAGAAAAAATGAAATTAGAGTTGACAAATAGGGGAGTATATTGTAAAATTATAATTGGGATAGTTTGATTTCTTCCCCTTTATTTATGTGTTTCTAAACTAATTTATCACAGTTTTTAAATTTTATCAATGTATATTGAACAATTGACGGATCTTTGCTGTAAATTTATTTCAAGATAAATGAAAATTAATAATTCCTATGAATACGTGCTAAAAAGGAACCAGTTGAGCAAATAGCTTAGCTGGTTTTTTGTTTTTTGCATTTTTGAAATTCCTCTAATAAAGGTCTTTAGGAGCAAATCTTTCCTCCTAAAAGGATATGATTGTTATCAGAATATTAGGAATTAATACTCTTACCTCCTAATGATATTCCAACTATACTAAATTTACTAATAGTAATCTATTAAATAGGAGGTTCAAAAGTATGATGAATCGTAAAATACCAAAAGTTTTAGCAACGGTTTTAGCTGCTTCACTTGCTTTCAGTTCTGTTGGGTATGCTGCACCAGCTGAAGGCGAAAAAGGAAAATCCACGTATTCTCAAGATCAAAAAATAGTGGCAAGAGTGGATGCGGAACGTGCCATTGAACACATTAATTATTTATCAAAGGAAATTGGCACAAGACCAGGTGGTTTGGAAGCTGAGAAAAAATCTGCTGATTACATCGCAAAAACATTAAAAAGCTATGGATATGATGTAGAGTATCAATACTTCCCTGTTGCTGACCAATACATAGCGAATGTCGGATTTTCTGATGGTACAGTTTGGGAAATGGCTGCTGCACCAAATGGAGTCGTTAGTGATTCTGCTGTAAAAGCTGAAGTTGTATATGTTGAAGGAGGGCTTAATGCGGCGGATTTTTCCAATGTCAGTGGAAAAGTAGTTCTTGTGGCAAGAGCAGCTTCTACTGCTGATTACCGTGCACAAGTAGAAAATGCGGTTCAAGCTGGAGCAGCAGGTGTTATTCTTCAGAGCTTAGTAGGAAGCCGAGGAAATTACGGTCAGACGTTTAACCCAAGTTTGACAACTAAATATGATGTGCCAGTATTTGGGGCTGCATTTATCCAAGGGGAATGGCTGAAGGAACAGATGGAGAAAGGTGCAGTGGAAATTAGTTTAACCGCGAAGCATTATTCCAATCTCCAATCCGTGAACGTCATTGCGACAAAGGAAGCTAAATCTAAGGATCCAAATGTGAAAGAAGTCATTCTCGGTGCGCATCATGACAGCGTAGTTGGAGCGCCGGGTGCAAATGACAATGCTTCAGGTGTTGGCTTGATGCTTGAACTTGCTCGCGTTTATAAAGGGTATAATACGGATAAAACGCTGAAATTTATTGCCTTTGGTTCCGAAGAAAGAGGTTTGCTAGGTTCGAGATATTATGTACAGCAATTGACACAGGATCAAAGGGATCAAATTGAAGCTGTTTTTGTCCCTGATATGGTGGCAACCAATTATGATAAAGCAAATAATCTCTATGCGATGACGGTTGATGGAAGCACGAATATCGTTACAGATTCTACCGGTGAAGCAGGTGCTAGATTAGGAAATTCAGATATTCTTCCGGGTACGTTCGGATCTAGTGACCATGTGCCTTTCCATCAAGCAGGTATTCCCGCAGCCCTATTCATCTGGATGGGTATTGATAGCTGGAATCCGCTAGTATACCATATCGAAAAGGTTTACCACACACCTCAAGATACGATTGAGGATAATATCTCTGTTGAGAGAATGCAGTCTGCCTTAGACATTATTGGATCAGGACTTTTTGATGTTGTGAGGAAGAAAACTCCTGGAAATAATTAATAGAAACCTGAGAGAAGTGTGTCCAGCACTTCTCTCTTTTCATTGAGCTCTCCAAAAATAAAAACAAATTTCAGCTAATATGGTACAATTATCCTAAAACTGGTTAATGGAGAGTGCGAAATGGTCATTTTACGGGGGATTGGAAAAGTAGTCAATACAGTTGTAGGGGAAGCGGCGAAAGGCGGAGTAAAGGTCGTCAGTAAAGCAGTCTCCGTTAAGAACGAGGAACTAGGAAAATATGTTGCAGACGTGGGGAACAGTGTGGTAGATGCTTCTAAAGGCGCAGTGGATTCCGTTTCGCAATTTGCTGATGGAGCCATTCGTGGGGCCTATGGAGTTGTAAAGCAAGATGATTATCATAAAAACAAAGGCTGGAATGATATGAAAGATTCTACAGGCCGAACCGTCAAAGGGATTGGATCTAGCATAAAATATACAGCGAAAAGCGCAGGAATTACCCTACAGGGGTTGAAAAATAAAGATAAAGAACAAATCCTTCAAGGAGTAAAGAACCTTGGTAAGGTAGCAGCTGTTACTACTTTTGCTGTAGGAGTCATTGATATTATTGATGGCGCTGATACGGTTCAAGCAGAAGAAATTGATACGAGAAATAGTCACTTAGGTGGGCTCGAACACGCAGAGACAGGTGTTTCTTTTGAACAAAAGACGATTGAATTGCCGAATGGTGATCTGCAAACGGGTACCTTCCCTGTATTTGAATCACAGTTTAGTGTCGTTTTAGCTGAAGAGGTTTACTTGGAAAGTGACCGCACTCATTTTAGTATTGCAAACGAAACATTATATCAATCGATTCAAGAGAATCCTAGTCTAGCAAGAGAGTTAGGTTTATCTTCAGAGGATATAAGAGGTCTTGAAAATGGTGTAACTCCTGAGGGGTATGTATGGCATCATAACGAACAGCCTGGTGTTTTACAATTAGTAGATGAAGATATTCATCAAAACACTGGACATACTGGTGGAAGAGAAATTTGGGGCGGAGGAAGTAATTATCGATAACTTGCTTTCAATCTATTAATCCAAATTTAAGAATAGGAGGGTAAGGATAGATAAACGTTAAGGTTATCTATCCTTGCTTTTTTTCTAGTTAATGGATACCTGCTTTTTGTGAATTTTTCTAAACTAGAAAGCCCATTACCGTGCAACAGCCCTTTTATTAGAGAGATGAATGAATGTTCTTTGAATCTGTCCTATATTCATCGGGTCATTCGATCGCATTGGCTTTTCTATCATTCTACTGATTTGAATGCTTTTCTGAAGGGATATTTCTTTGAAGCTCATTAATAAATTTATAAGTTAATGGAGCTTTTTCTTTTAACTCAGCCTTCGTTTCAGGACCAGCATAAAAATAAGCAAAGGATTCAGCGAAATATTCTTCCTTGTAATCGAAATAGACATTGTCAAGAAAATCCTTTTTCTCTATAGCGTGAATATTAGTGAACTCATCTGAGTAACTAATATTATCAAATACATAACGATCAATTGCATGAGCTACTTCATGAAGCTCGAGGTTTACAGAACTATGCATTTTTTTATAGCTATAGCCAATTCGTGCAACAACCGTCTGCCCTCCCACACCTGGAACATCATCCCAAGTATATGGAGTATGTTCCCATCCTCTAGGAACGACTCCCTTTAAATGTTCGTATTCTGGTAAATCAGTAAGAGGGAAATTGATCAGTTTAACCTGAACCCCTTGCTTATACATGCCATTCAAAATATTAGTGGGAATGCTCCAGAGACGATTAACCATATTTAAAGTCTCTTCCTGATCATAATCCCCCTTTGTTTCAACCGTCACCACCCTTTCAAGAACATTGTTCATTTTAAGTGATTGAGTAGTTCCGGATTCCCCTAATGCTGCAGTAGAAAAAGAGAATGTTATTACTGTCGCCAATAATAACGTGGAAAATGCCTTTTTTCCGTTCAATAGAATATTCTTCATATTACTCCTCCTAAATTTGGTAGTTTATAAGTTAGATATTCTCCGTGTTACACCTTTCCCCTTCATGATTGTTCATTTCAGGATTAAGTACCTATGATAGTTCTCTTTTTCATTGAAAAAAGTATGAATATAAATTTAGAAAAATAAAAAAGGGGTCCTATCAACAAAAATATTGGTGATACCCCAGTTAATTAAAAAGATCCACCCCTTCGGATATAGCGTTTTTTGATTTTTTTCTTTCTCATTTACTTCCAAATCTGTAATCAAACCCTTCCATTCTTCATTTATATAAATTTGATTATTTGACCATTCAGCAAACTCTTCCATCACGACTATAATACTTTCTCACAACTTCTCTTTTTAAGGAGAAGTATTAGCAAATTCATCAACATTGGCTGAGGTTTTACAAGGAAATATCTTTATGGCATGCATGACTTGAAATTGAAATTGCACAAATTGTCGAGCGATACATATGTTTTTGCAAAAAATCCGACAATAATTCACTGAATATTTCGATATATTTAACTGTGGTGTCTATATGAAAGTAGAAAGGATGATTTTATGAAGAAGCTTTTTGCGGGCTTGGTGGCATTTATTATGATGTTATCCTTATTTGCCCAAACGGCCTTCCCCGTTTCAGCCATTGAAGCAGCGGAAGAGGTCAAGCTTGTAAACCTAGAAGCAAGTAGATCTCTGTTTTCATTAACTGAGGTTCGCACAGTAGAGGTACAAGCTGATTTTGGCGAGGAAGTAGATTTAACTCAATTAGAATGGACATTTGGCGGAAAAAGTATTTCCGAGTGGAAAAAATGGACAAGCGGTACCAATTATAACGGTGCCCCCTTTATTACAGTAAAAAAAGAACCACACTTTGTTGATGGGACCACTAAGATTGAAGCCACTTTGGAATTCGGGCTTCTTTTTAACACTAGTAATCTATCAAACAGAACAATTCGAACACAATATCAACAATTTATCGGCGATTATGAATTAGCATTAATGAATTCTGAGAGTAAGATGAAGGCTGCAACGACAGTAAAGCTTAATGTATATGATGAATTCTTATTTTACGATCAAATCAAGCCAGCGATTGACCAAATCTTTGGACAAGCAACGTCCGATCCGGCAAATAATCGCTACCTCGAGTATCAAAGTCTAGGTAAGACAGTACAGGGACGTGATCTTCACTTCGTTATCCTAGCAAAAAATAAAAACGCCGTTGATAAGTATTTAAATGAAACACTGCCGACCGCATTAGAGAACCCTGAAAATTTAATCGAAAAATTAGAATCTGGAACCATGGGAGACTATCAGGTGCCCATTTGGTTGAACAATATTCATCCCGATGAAGTAGAGGGGGTTGATACTTCCGTTGAACTATTAAGGAAGTTTGCTCTTGAGGATGAGGTAACGTTTAAAACGGGCAAAGGAGACAAAGAAAGAACTGAAACGTTAAAAGTGGACGAGGTTCTCGATGATGTCATTTTCCTTTACATGTTTACAAACAATCCTGATGGAAGGGTTGCTAACACTAGAGCGAATGCCAATGGGTTTGACTTAAATCGTGACAACCATTATCAGACACAAGTTGAAACACAGCAGATAACGCAAGAAATTGCCAAATGGACTCCACTGTCTTTCGTTGATATGCATGGTTATGTTAACGGATTTTTAGTTGAACCAACAACACCGCCGCATAACCCTAACTATGAGTATGACCTGCTTTATAACACGATGATTGATCAGGCTCATGCAATGGGACAAGCTGGGATTGGCAATTCGAGCTTAACCTCTTATTTTATTCCTGCGGAAGCATGGGAGGATGGCTGGGATGATATGACGCCAGCTTATACTCCAATGTATGCGATGCTTCATGGCTCATTGGGGCATACGGTTGAAGTGCCTACATTAAGTCAAGATTCTTATCATGCGATGGTAGGAGTAGGGCTGGGTGCAACCAAGTTTGTCACTGATAACAAGGATGAATTATATAAAAACCAGCTTGAGATCTTTGCGCGTGGCGTAAACGGGGAGGATAATCGCGCAGTAGACGAATATTTTGTGAATGCTAAAGGTGATTCGATTGGCCGGGTTAGAGGAGAACATGCTAACTTCTTCCCAGATTATTATGTCATTCCGACCGATGAGAAGGAGCAAAAGAATAAGCTAGAAGCATATAAAATGATAGACTATTTACTCCGCAATGGTGTGAAGGTTGAGCAAACAACGAAAAATATCAAAGTAAATGGGACGATGTATCCGAAAGGGACATTTGTTGTTTCCATGAAGCAGGCTAAACGCGGACTGGCAAATGCGATGCTTTATAAGGGTGAAAATGCGTCAGACTGGGCTGCTATGTACGATCCAATTGTTGTCAATTTTCCTGAACTTAGAGGTTTTGATGTGCAGGAAATTCGTGTCCCAGGTGCATTTGCTAATAACACAACAAAGGTAGTAAATGTAACCACTCCAACAGGTAATGTGGTAGGAAATGGACCTAAGCAAGTGTTAGCCAATTCCAATAATGACACGATTAAACTAGTGAATGAACTGCTGAAAAATAATGTTGTGATCGAAAGAGCAACTGAAACAAAGGCTGGCGTATCTAAAGGTGACTTTATTGTCAGCACAAAAGATCTTCAGCAATACGGTAAAAACTATTATTTTGAAGCCAAGCCTGTAGGCAATTCCAATCAAGTGAAAACAGAACAATTGAGTCAGCCACGTGTTGCGGCAACTGGTTCCTCTCAGTTGAATTTTACGCTAAAGGAGCTTGGATTTAATTTAGTTAATCCGGAAGAAGCCGATGTCATTGTCAGCTATGGTGGAGCCATTAATGGCGATATGCTGTCTGGAAAGTCCTATGTAGGGATCGGTGTAACTGCCATGAACGCTGTGAAAAATAGTGGATTACTTCCTGGATTTGATTTTGGTCGAACAGAAAATGGTCATGAAGGTTTATTTAAAGCAGTTGTTAATGATCATGTATTGACTTCCGGTTACCAGAAGGATGAGCTGCTCTATTCAACGACAGGGGCATGGATCACTTCCGTTCCTGCTGACGCAGAAGTATTGGCATCTTTCAGTGATTCTGATGATTTCTATGTTGCTGGCTGGTGGCCTGGACATGAGAAGGCAAAGGGTCAAACACTTGCTTTCACTAAAAATTTTAAAGACAGTACGATTACCCTTTTTGCCAATGACCTTGCCTTTAGAGCTCATACTCAATATAGCTATCGACTTATCGCCAATAGCATCTATTCATCCGTAGGCTCTGAGGTTAGCAAGAAAGGCAATGGCAATGAGAAAGTTAAAGTGAAGGGGAATGAAGGAAAGGTTCAGAACAATAAAGTAGAAAAGTCGTTCTTTGAGAAAGGTAGAGATAGGGATTAGAGGTTAGAAGCCATTAAGGTAAAGTTTAACTCAGTAAAGTATAAAACAAAACGGAAGCATCCTGCTTCCGTTTTGTTTTGTTGAGATAAAATTTTAAACTTGTTTCGATTCCTCCCCCACAAGTAACCCCTGTTATATTAAAATCAGCAAATAAGTTCAAATATTCACAAAATGTTCAAATAGTTAAGGTTTAAAACGTGTAAATAGGTGTAATATATAAGTATAGAATATTCTGATTAAATTAAAATAAAGGGTGTATTGAAAATGCGTAAAACATTGAAAGAGCTTATTGAAGAAAATAAACAAGAACTATTAAAGGACAAAAAGGCTATAGAGAAGATTGAAAAACGGATAGAAGCACGGCATGAATTAAAGAGGCTTGCATAGATCTTTGCAGGTAAAATATAAAAGGGCTGCTGGTCATTGAACTGTATCCTCACAGCCCTTTGATCCCCACTAAACAACCCTTCCAAAGAAATCACTATTTACAGAAAAAAACACGCTATTTTCAGCGTGTTCAAGAATTTTTATCCTTATCATTAAATTTCAAAACGGCGATCACCAACATCCCAAAGCTAATCATCAACGACAACGCTTCAAACGTCTCCATCCATACATCGCCTCCTTACATTCAGCCTTCCCAGATCCTAACTTGTCCTATACAAGCGAAAAAAAGTTGGTTATTTGTACCCAATATCAATATAGATAGGCTAGGCGACTTGTTCTTTTCTGAGGACATATGCATGGACTTGTGAGATGCTTTTGATGGGTTTCGATTCCCTCTCAATGGTCAAAGTGGTAATCTTTTTACTCAAATAACTTTTGCCAAAGCCATTTACTTTTCTTTGTTTCCACGCTTTTTTGCTGCGTAGCTATGATCCATTCTAATTGTGAAGCGACTTTTTCATGTTCCATTTTCTGTTCTGTCATAATTTCCTCAATTGTTTGTCTTAATTCTTGTACTTCATGAATAAGTTGCTGATTTTGTTCTCTAACCTTATTCTGCTGGAGGCGAGATTGCTCATTTTGTTGAACCAAAAAGCTGACTAGTTTCTTCATGTTTGTAAGTTCATTTTTAACCGATACGAGCTCGGATAGTGCATCTTTTAGTTCTTTCATCGTCAAATACTGATTCATTAACGATCCAGCACCTTTCATGATTAATCAACCATCCAACCACTAACATAACAACCATCTTCAAATCCATGATCATCTATAGTTTGTATATGGGGTAAACACTTAATCACCGGTTTCTTCGATTACGTAAAAAGGCAGGAATATCTAGAGATTCGATTGACGGCTGCGGTTGTTTCCTATCATTTTGAGGGTTTCCATCACGCTCAATTCTATGAGCATAGGCATGTTGTGCTTCTAGACGCGCGTCCGAAATCCCTTCTTTTGCAGGGGGAGTCGGTCTGGATGATGACATCTCCTGTTCTGTAAAACCTGTCGCTATTACGGTTACTAAAATATGATCTTTTAAGTTCTCGTTAATCACAGAGCCAAAAATCATGTTTAACTCATCGTCTGAAGCAGAAGCAACGATGCTTGCGGCCTCTTGGACTTCAAATAAACTTAAATCACTGCCGCCTGTAATGTTCATTAATACACCACGGGCGCCTGTGATAGATGTTTCAAGTAAAGGACTTTCAATGGCTGCCTTTGCGGCTTCAATGGCTCTATCTTTTCCTTTGGCTAAACCGATTCCCATTAGGGCTGTTCCTTGATTGGACATAATCGTTTTCACGTCTGCAAAATCAAGGTTGATCAAACCCGGCAAAGCAATTAAATCCGAAATCCCTTGAACCCCTTGGCGAAGAACATTATCTGCTTCACGGAAAGCTTCAACCATAGGTGTTTTTTTATCGACTATCTCCAACAGGCGATCATTGGGAATAATAATTAATGTGTCTACGGCTTCCTTCATGAGCTCAATACCGCTGGCCGCATTGGCAGAACGCTTGCGCCCTTCGAATTTGAATGGACGCGTGACCACTCCAATCGTCAAGGCACCAAGTTCACGGGCAATTTTTGCAATAGCAGGCGCTGCTCCTGTTCCTGTGCCACCACCCATTCCAGCTGTGACGAAAACCATGTCAGCGCCTTTTAATAATTCTTGGATCTGTTTTTTACTTTCTTCAACTGCCTTCCTTCCTACCTCCGGGTTTGCGCCCGCCCCTAAGCCTCTTGTCAACTTAGAGCCAATCTGCATCGTAATCTCTGCCCTCGATTGTTTAAGAGCCTGAGCATCCGTGTTAACGGCAATAAACTCAACGCCCTCTACACCGTCCTCAATCATCCGGTTCACGGCATTGTTTCCCCCGCCGCCAACTCCAATTACCTTAATTTTGGCGTTTTCGTCTATATATCCTTCGAACTCTAACATAATCATACCTCCCGATTTCTCTTCTATTATTTTCACACTAAATGTTTCGTCTTCATTATTTGTTTTTAGTATTAAAGAATACTAGATTAGCTTGCAAATTTCTATTGGTAGATAGGCGTATTTTATATTCTGCATGGTTGTATTTAAAGATTCTAGAGGACCTGGCTCTATACCTTTTGACTAAAGGCCTAGTTGAAGGTCTTGCTAACAAAAATATTTTAGATTGGTACATAATCATAATCAACGTCCATTAGACCGTAACGAATGGATAGTGAAGGAAGCCTTTTCTGGATTCCTTTAAGGAAAATAGAAAGCCACAATCCAATCGAAACATAAAATCCTTAGTCAGTTGAATAATTTGATCTTTATATGTTGGAATTCTCTCTAGAATACCAGCTGCCAGCGTATAATAATAGCGGGATAATTAAGTTCTGTTGGTGCTCCGTATTCCTGTTCTACAAGTCTAAATGTAAATAATTGATATAACAAGAATAATAAAAAGACCAAATCATATGCGATTTGGTCTGCTGATTAAAATGCTATTTACAAATTTTCTACATTCAATGACTCCAATTAAAACGTAACTTCCACATCGCCATCTTTAGCAGTGATATTTAGTCTATGACTTCCATTTCCTTCATTTATAACGTGTTTTTCATAGTCAGTATTATTAACGGTTATATCCCCAAAAGAATTTAGGATGCTATAGTCTATTTCTGACTCCTTATTTAGAAGGTGCACCTGAACATCGCCAAAGTTGGAACGAATAGAGGTGGTTCCAAAGAGTAAACCATGGATAGCGATATCTCCGTCATTGCTTTGAATATTCAACCCTTTGCTGCTAAAGTTTCGGAAAGTGATATCGCCAAATTGATTATTCAAAACGGTCGATGCTGCGTTCAACTTATCAAACTCGGCATCGGCATCATTCAGCACAATGACTAGTTCTTCTGTAGTCACATTTCTTCCATTTATATCTCCATACTGATTAACAATTTTTAGTTTATTTGCTTCCACGTTATTGAAAATAAGATCCCCATCATTTGAATCAATGCTTATTTTATCACTACTTACCCCTTCCAATCGAACATCGCCAAATTGGTTATTTATGAGGATTTCCGAGAATTTCACTTTTTTAGGAACATAGACCTTAATGACGTTGTCCGGGATGCTAGTAAAAGTCAGATTTACAAATAGCAGCGGAACATTTTGCTTACTTTCTTCTATAACAAGCGTATCATTGTCAACTTTGTAGTTGATTTCAATTTCTTCTTGTCTTTCAATCTTTAATCTATACTCATTTGAAGGGATAACTTCAATATCGACATCATTGAGATTGCTAGTAATCTTTGTAAAAGCAGGGAGAGGCAATTCCTCTATTATTTGATCTTCTAGTCCTAATACTTTAAATCCATCCTTCGTATTTGTAATCCCGAATTTAGCTCCAGCAGTGAGGCCAATGACCGCAAGCACGATCCCAATGACAAGCATCCCGCTAGCAATCATTGTTAATACTTTCGTCTTCTTCTTCAATTAAATCGCCTCCTTACGTCTTCTCGTCACTTTATCAAATAACCTCTTTAGCCATTTTGCTAAGGCTAAACTCATACTTTTAGTAACGGATACTAGCGGCGAGAATAATAGAATGCCAATTCCAGAGGCAATCAATCCAGTTCCTACAAAGAAAAGAGAAGTCTGCCAATGCTGCCCAATAACTGAGAAGCCAGCTACTATGCTGACTATTCCCGATAAGGTTAAAGCTGCGATCGTTACAAAGAAAGTAAAAATAAATGCTACACACACAATTACTGCGGAAAAAACTAGAGCAAAAACTGAAATGAGCAATGGTAAAGCAATTGGTGAAGCGAGAATTGCTAGAATAATAAACCAAATTGCAGAAAATCCCTTTTTAGCAGACTCAGATTCAGTATCCAATCCTTTTACTGCATAATCGGCTAAAATTTGTGAGGCTACCTGGGCAGGTGAACCTAATTTTCCAATTACATTTTGAGTATTTTCTTCTCCTGCTTCATCAAAATATTCACTGTAATAATCTAAGGCTGCATTTACTTCCTCATGTGGCAATTTCCTAAGTTTGCGCTGCAATTCCCTTAAATACGCCTCTTTATTCACTTTTTAATCCCCCTAGTAAAACCGTATCAATTTTTATTTTATAATCTGTCCAATCCCTGAGCAGTTCTTCATATTTAGCTCGGCCGCTATCTGTAATCCGATAATATCTTCGGTTTCTTCCTTGGAATGGCTGATCATAGGTTGTTAAATACTCACCTTTTTGCAATCTGCGCAGTACAGGGTAAAGGGTTGATTCAGAAATATCCATCACCTCGCGAACCTCCTGGGTCAGGGAATATCCGTAAGCATCCTCCTTCGCTAAGATTGCAAGTACACAGGCATCAAGTAGCGCTGATCCAAGTTGAAAAGACATAGCTGCACCTCCTATTGATAGTATTATATTGCTGCATATATTATATGTCGTATAGTATGTGTGTTAATGATATTATATGGTGTATAATATGATATGTCAACATACATAAATTTAATCTTATTAATGGCCGCCACTAATATCACTCATTAGAAAATCTCCATAATCCTAAATTATCCAACACACTGATTTAATCCATACGTGAATTGGGTATACTTTAGTGGGAAAAGTCCCTTTATTTCCCTTAAAATTTTGTTTTTCATTTATAAAAAGGTTTACCTTCACCTTCAATTTTTTTTATGCTAGAATCCTTCTAGTAGGGGGCTGTACAGCGATTTTTAAATGGAAAACAATTGAGAATTAAGTCCCTTAAATATTAATGATTAACTAATAGAAGGAGGGGTATATGATGCATCTATTGCCACGTGAAATTGACAAGCTCATGATTGTCGTGGCTGCTGATCTTGCCAAACGCCGGAAGGATAGAGGATTAAAATTAAATCATCCAGAGGCTGTTGCTCTCATTACTTATGAAGTAATGGAAGGTGCAAGAGATGGGAAAACAGTCGCCGAACTTATGGAGTATGGAGCAACGATTTTATCAAGAGAAGATGTCATGGACGGAATACCAGAAATGATTAATGATATTCAAGTCGAAGTGACATTTCCAGATGGAACAAAATTAGTCACTGTGCACAGTCCAATCAGATAAACAGGAGGTTCGTTACATGCTGCCAGGTGAGTACATCTTAAAAGAGGAAGATATTATCATTAACGAAGGAAAAGAAGTCTTTATTATTTCTGTTACGAATACGGGAGATCGCCCTGTTCAAATAGGATCGCACTTTCATTTTTACGAAGTTAACGAAGCGCTCCAATTTGACAGGGAAAAAGCTTACGGCAAGCGATTACATGTCCCTGCTGGAGCAGCTGTTCGTTTTGAACCTGGCGATGAAAAGGAAATCCAGCTTATTCCATTCGCAGGCGAACGCCGTGTATACGGTTTCAATAATAAAGTAGATGGCGCATTAGAAAGTAGGGATAATGGATGAGTTTCAAAATGTCCAGAAAACAGTATGCTGAAATGTATGGGCCAACAACTGGCGACTCTATCCGTCTAGCAGATACTGACTTATTTATTCAAATTGAGAAAGATCATACAACCTACGGAGAAGAGGTTGTTTTTGGCGGCGGGAAAGTGATTCGTGACGGTATGGGGCAGCACCCTCTAGCAACACGCGGAGAAGGTGTAGCAGATACTGTTATTACAAACATCGTTATTTTTGATTACACTGGTATTTATAAAGCAGATATAGCCATAAAAGACGGCAAGATTTCTGGTATCGGAAAAAGCGGCAATCCGCTCATCATGGACAATGTAGATATTATCATTGGTGCCGCTACTGAAATCATTGCTGGAGAAGGCTTAATCGTAACAGCTGGCGCGATCGATACGCATGTGCATTTTATTAATCCAGAACAAGTGCAAACAGCATTAACATCGGGCACAACGACATTAATCGGCGGTGGAACTGGACCAGCAGCCGGATCACGGGCTACGACCGTTACTCCAGGCGAATGGAATATTCACCGTATGCTGGAAGCTGCTGAAGGGTTGCCGATTAATGTTGGCTTTACAGGCAAAGGCCATGCTGCATCCATCGCGCCTTTAGCTGAGCAAGTGAAAGCTGGCGTTATCGGATTAAAAGTTCACGAAGACTGGGGAGCCACTGGTTCATCCCTAGACTATGCACTAAGAGTTGCGGACGAATATGATATTCAAGTTGCTCTTCACGCAGATACATTGAACGAAAGCGGATTTATGGAAACGACAATGGCTGCTGTGAAAGATCGAGTTCTGCATATGTATCATACAGAAGGAGCTGGCGGAGGACATGCCCCCGATTTAATCAAATCTGCGGGATACCATAACATCCTGCCTTCATCTACCAATCCAACCCTCCCTTATACAGTAAATACAATTGATGAGCATCTTGATATGGTTATGGTTTGCCATCATTTAAACCCATCTGTTCCGGAAGATATTGCGTTTGCAGATTCAAGAATTAGAAGGGAAACGATTGCTGCTGAAGATATTCTTCAGGATATGGGTGTGTTCAGCATGGTCAGTTCCGATGCGCAGGCAATGGGCCGTGTAGGAGAAGTCGTTTTGCGCACTTGGCAAGTAGCCGATAAAATGAAGAAGCAAAGAGGCATTATGTCTGGTGACAGTCAATATGCAGATAATAATCGTGCAAAACGCTATATTGCAAAATATACGATTAACCCAGCGATTACCCATGGAGTTTCTAACCATATCGGGTCGATCGAAATTGGGAAAATAGCAGATTTAGTTCTTTGGTCTCCTAAGTTCTTCGGGGTCAAGCCTGAAATGGTCCTGAAAAATGGACTTGCCGTAACTGGACTAATGGGGGATGCCAATGCTTCCATCCCAACTCCACAACCGTATATTTACAGACCAATGTATGCCCAATTCGGAACAGCCTTATCGAAAAGCTCGATTACCTTTATCTCTCAAGCTGCATTTGTTGAGGGGGTTCACGAAAAGCTTGGACTGAAAAAAATGATTCTTCCTGTAGGCGGCATTCGGACCCTAACAAAAAAAGATATGAAATTAAATTCAGAAACTCCGGATATAACGGTAGATCCGCAAACTTATGAAGTGAGAGTAAACGGTGAACTATTAACTTGTGATCCAGTGGATACAGTTCCATTGGGACAGCGATATTTCTTATTCTGAGGTGAAAAGATTGATAATTGAACAGGTTGTTACAAACTTAGATCAAATGGATCAAGAAGAAATTAATAAACGCCATATTGAAAAGGTATACTTGGAAAGTGCCCTTTTAGTCAAGCGAATCCAGAGGGTAAAAACAGATCACGGCAATGAACTTGGCATTCGTTTAAGAGAGCCGAAAGACCTATTAGCTGGTGATGTTCTCTACATGGACGATCACAATATGATTGTTATCGATGTGCTGACAGATGACCTACTTGTCATCAGCCCACGAAGCATAAATGAAATGGGGGTAATTGCTCATCAGCTTGGGAACCGCCATCTTCCAGCTCAATTTGAAGAAAATGACATGCTCGTTCAGTATGACTATTTAGTTGAAGAACTGCTGCAAGAGCTTGGCATTCCTTTTACACGGGAAGATCGAAAAGTAAAGCAAGCATTCCGCCATATTGGTCACAGTCATGGATAATCGAGTTCTCTCTCTGTTTCAGCTATGCGACTCCAATTTTCCTACAGGAGCTTTCAGCCACTCCTTCGGCTTAGAGAGCTACATCCAGGAAGACAAAGTGAAAGATTCAGAGACTTTTTACGAGTGGCTTCAAGTATATTTGCATGAACAGCTCATTTATACAGATGGGCTTGCCTGCCGGATAACTTATGATGCGCTTCTAACTGAAGATTTTCAAAAAATCTGGAAACTCGATCGTTTAATTACCGTCCAAAACTTACCAAGGGAAACACGCCAAGGCACGCAAATGATCGGAGCGCGAATGCTAAAGCTTATTGAATCTTTATATGAGATGGAAATCCTCTCGCAATATAAAGAAAGAATTACAAAGAAACAATCATTCGGCCACCCAGCCATTGTTTTTGCCCTAGTTGCACATGGCCTTGGAGTGACGAAGCAAGATGCCATCCTTTATAATTTGTACTCGGCCATTTCCAGCCAGGTTCAAAACGCGGTACGGGCTATCCCGTTAGGCCAAACAGCAGGACAAGTTATCACACATAAATTTCAATCCGAATTATCTCGGGCAGTTGAAAAAATCCTTCAGCTTCCCGAAGATGACTTCGGCATTGTGTCCCCAGGCCTTGAACTATCTCAAATGAACCATGAACGAGTAAATATTCGTATATTTATGTCTTAATTTTTTATAAAAGCAGTAAAGGAAGTGTTTGAATGGAAGCAATTAGAATCGGAGTTGGAGGACCTGTTGGAGCAGGAAAAACGATGCTCATCGAAAAATTAACCCGTCATCTTGCTGATGAAATAAAAATGGCGGTCGTAACGAATGATATTTACACAAAAGAGGACGCAAAGTTTTTAATTCAGAACGGTGTTTTGCCTGAAGATCGCATTATCGGGGTTGAAACAGGCGGCTGCCCTCATACAGCTATTCGCGAAGATGCTTCAATGAATTTCGCTGCCATAGATGAGTTAGTCGAGCGCCATCCAGATGTCGAGCTTATCTTTGTGGAAAGCGGCGGAGATAACCTTGCAGCCACTTTCAGCCCAGAGCTAGTAGACTTCTCTATTTATATTATTGATGTTGCACAAGGCGAGAAAATTCCGCGCAAAGGCGGACAAGGGATGATTAAATCAGATTTATTTATCATTAACAAAACAGACCTTGCTCCTCATGTCGGTGCCAGCCTTGAAGTAATGGCTCAGGATACGAGAGTTTTCCGCGGAGAAAAGCCATTCTTTTTCACAAATTTGAAAAAGGACGAAGGTCTCCCTGAAGTGATTGACTGGATCAAGAAGCATGCATTATTAAAAGGATTAGAGTAGGATGACAGACTGGACTGGCGTATTAACTTTAGATCTTGAAGACAGACACGGGAAAACCGTTGCGAAAAATGTGTATTTTCAAGGCGCATTCAAGGTCATGCGGCCGGTTTACCATGATGATTCAGGTCAGGTTTGCTATTATCTTCTAAATCCCGGCGGCGGCTATTTAGACGGCGACCGGTACCGAATGAAAGTAACAATCGATGAAGGTGCCAAAGCTACTTTAACAACGCAGTCGGCAACAAAGGTGTATAAGACGCCAAATGACTATGCCTACCAAGAGACTGAGATTTCTCTTAAGAAAGGCAGTTATTTAGAATATCTTCCTGATCCTTTAATCGCTTATCAGCATGCTCGCTATAAGCAGAAAACCGTCATTCGTATGGAAAAAGGGGCAACGTTTCTTTATACAGATATTTTAACCCCGGGCTGGTCTCCGACTGGGGAAAAGTTCACCTATCATTCTATTCAGTTAATCACTGAGATCTATTTAGATGATCAACTTGGTGTATTTGATCACATTAAGCTGGTTCCCGCTCAGCAAAAAATAACTGAATTAGGATTTATGGAAGGATATACACATCTTGGTTCAATGATCGTAATCGGCGAACAAACGGAAAACGGTCTGCTGGATGAATTATATGAGACGATCAAATCAGAAGAGGGAAACATTAAATTCGGCTTATCTAAACTAGAAGTACCAGGATTTACTGTTAGAGTTCTTGCCAACTCGACCCAAATAATAGAACGAGTTTTCGCCAATTGCCATCGTCTCATTAACGAAAAATGGTTTAATCATACACCTCAATCTTTAAGAAAATACTAAGAAAAAAGTCCCGGAATGAGCAGTAGGATTCTGGGACCTATTTTTGTAAAACGACTTAACTTTCCTTGCAATAAATGAATATATAGTTTAATCTAGGAAAAACTTTAGCTGAAACCTTTATGAGGAGGTTAAGTATGCCTGATGAAAAACCAGTAATTGAAAATTTTGAGGTTGAAAAACTTTACGAGGACCGCCCACATGAGCGACACGCTTTCACATTTAAGGTTCAAGGTGATGAATATAAAGGACATTACCATGAGGATGAGATTATATGGCTTCATCCACACCCAAAACAAATGATTGGCGAAAGTAAAATTGACACGATCGAAACGACTATACATTCATTGATGAGACAACATGGAATTTCAAGCGGGATTGAGGATTTAGAATTAATGCCCGCATTTGAAGACCGTATGCACGAACGGCAAGCATTTACATTGCAAGTTCACGGTGAAGAATTTAAAGGCTTTGTACATCAAGGAGAGATTCAGTGGTTCCACCCGCAGCCAATGCATAAGCTTGGTGATGACCATATTGAAGCGATTGAATCAGAAATCCATGAAAAAGTTGCAGAACAAACAAAGAGAGAAGAATAGCAGAAGGACGGTTCTCGTACTTCAGAAGTACAAGAACCGTCCTTTCTCTTCTTATTTTCTATCCCACTCTTCAATATTCCATAATACACCGAACCCGTGATGTCCTAACGTACGTGTACTGATGCCGGTCACATCTTTATTCACTCCATAAAGTGCTTCCAAATAAACTAGAAAATTATAAGGCGGATCGATTGCCAGCTCCTCTTGGAAACCTTTATAGAAAGCTTCTCTTTCATCAATATTTGTTGCTGTACGTGCTTTCATAAGAAGCTCATCGACTTTTCCGTTTTGATAGGCCCCAAAATTATATTGCCCATCGCCAATTTCACTGCTATGGAAAAGACGGAATGTGTGATCATCTGGATCAAACTCACTTCCCCAGCCAATAATTAATGCCTCTTCTCCATCATATTTTACTGCATTCCGGTCAACAGGTTTCGGTACCACCATTATGCCAAGCGGCTTTAACTGTTCAGAAACGACATTCGCAAGTGCGACACGAATTTTATCTTGAATCGGGGAAACGAGTTCAAATTCAAATCGTTTTCCGTCTTTTGTTAAGACCCCATCTGATCCTTTTACCCAGCCGGCTTCAGCTAGAATCTGCTTCGCTTTTTCTATATTGTACGAATACCATTCTTTTTGCGGAACTCCTGCCCAAGATTTCTGCAAAGGTCCCCATGCAGGCTCTCCCTTCCCAGCTAGTACCCCTTTGACTAATTCTTCCCGATTTACCGCAAGATTCATCGCCTGGCGGACACGCTTATCTTGAAATAACGGCAAACGCATATTATACATCACGGCACGATAATCCGCTGTCGATACTTCATGCACCGCATAAGGATCTGTTTCTTTAACGCCTGCCAGCTGATTCGGCTCCAATAAAGCTAAATCGATTTCTCCCGTTTTCAACTGTAATGCACGTGTATTGGCATCCGGAACAGCTTTGAAAACCACTTCATCTAGCTTCGGCACCTGTCCGTAATAATCATCATTCCGTTCTAGCACAATCGTATGATCGTTTTTCCACTCCTTTAGCTTGAACGGGCCATTCCCAATTGGCTGTTGATTAAAATCCGTTTTATTTAGATTCTCATCACGCAAAATATGCGCGGGCACGATACCGACTTTCAGCTTATCCAAAAGAGGTGGAAAAGGACGATGAAGAGTTATTTTTACTTCAAACTCCCCAATAGCTTCAACTGACTTAATTTCATTAAATTCACCTGAAATAGGTGTATTTGTTGACGGGTCTTTAATTTTATTAAATGTAAAGGCAACATCCTCAGCAGTTACCGGTTCTCCATCCTGCCATTTAGCGTCTTCACGGAGTTTAAAGGTATAGATTAAATTGTCCTGAGAAATCTCCCAACTCTCCGCTAAATCAGGTTTTACGTTATTATTCTCATCTGGCTTTGTTAAGCCGCGAAAAAGAAGGGCATCAATTTCCTGACTTTCATCTAAAACAGGATTCACTTTTTCAATTTCTGTTTCCGTACCATAAACGAGCTGCTTCTTTTTGGGTGATTGAGCTTGTTCTGAATTGCTTCCGCTACAGCTCGTTAAAACAATAAGACTAAAAATAGAAACGATCGCTAAAATTAGTTTTTTATACATGAATCTCTTCCCTCTCATTTCTTTTCAGCCCTCTATTAGAAGGATTGAGTATCGGCATATAAGACAAAAGCGCTTGTGTGTATTCGTTCTTGGATTGGCAAAGTTCGTCTGAAGGCAATTCTTCAACAATCCTTCCTTCATTCATGACAAAAACCCGCTGACAAAGCGCCATTGCTGCGCGGATATCATGTGATATAAAAAAAATAGCCATTTCTTCAAGTTCATTCAATGACTGGATTAATGAAATCATTCTTGCTTGTGAGCTCATATCGAGATTGGCAAATGGTTCGTCCAACACAATGAGCTCTGGTTCTACTAACAGTGCCCTAGCAAGTGCAACACGCTGCCTCATCCCCCCAGAAAGTTCATGAGGATATAATGACATCGCAAATGAAGGAAGCTCTACTTTCTGTAAAACAGCTGCTACTTCTTCTTTTTTATTTCCTTCGCCTTTTTTCCAGTAGTCAAATCCTTCGCCAACAACTTTCTCTACTGTCCAGCGCGGGTCAAAAGAGGCTATCGGATCCTGATGCACCCATTGAACACCTCTTCGCAACTCTTTTTGGCCATACCACGAAACCGTTCCCTTGCTGCATGTCTCAAGGCTTAGCATAAGGCGGGCAAGAGTGCTTTTTCCTCCTCCGCTTTCGCCAATTAATCCAACTATTTCTCCAGCATGAATTTGCAATGTCACATCTCGGACAGCTTCGAATTTATCTGATCGAAACCACTTTTTCTTGTGAAATGTTTTAGAGACATTTTCTACTCCCATTATTGGTTTTTCTTCTTTGATAGGATAAACCATGGATGGATCCGATAGTAACCAATAATTTTCCAGCAGTTCTTTGGATTGATCCGACTTAGGATTTGCAAATAATTCTTCAGCTGATGCCTGTTCAATGACTTGTCCATTGCTCATCACAATCACATCATCGGCCATTTCAGCCACCACACCTAAGTCATGTGTAATAAATAGAACCGTTCCGCCTGATTCCTCCTGCCATTGACGTATAAGTGATAGAATTTCAAACTGAATTTTCACGTCAAGGGCAGTCGTTGGTTCATCAGCTATTAACAGTGTTGGATTCAACGCAATAGCTATAGCCATTTGCACACGCTGTCTCATGCCGCCCGATAATTCGTGTGGGTATGAACGGAAAACATGCACAGGGTCCTTCATTTTCACTAGCCGCAAAAGTTTTATCGCTTCTTCTTTTGCCTCCCTTTTCTTCAGGGAAGTGTGGGCCTTGAAGAGCTCCATAAAATGGGATCCAATCGTTCTAAGCGGATCGAAGGTTTGCCATGTATCTTGAAATACAAAACCTAGACTTTTGCCACGGTATTCCCGTTTCCGTTTACCACTCATCATTTGCACATTTTCCCCTGAAAATGTCACAGAACCTGAAGTAACTGTTACTTCCTGAGGCAGTAAGTCAATAACTGCCCTTGCAGTTAAGCTTTTACCAGAGCCGCTCTCTCCAATGAGTGCGGTGATCGTTCCTTTCCGAATGCGAAAAGAAGCATTTACCACTAAATCTATGTCAGGAAGAGAGATTGTGAGATTCTCTGCTTCAAGAAGATAATCAGTCATATTTTCCTCCATTTCTGAACTGTGGACCGGTTAAGCGATCTTGCAACTCATCTCCTGCAAATGTAATGAAAAGAACGGTAAAGGTTATACAAATTCCTGGATATAAAGCCAGCCACCAAGCACCTCCCAGTAAATAACTTTGTGCACCCATCAGCATATTTCCCCATGATGGTTCATGTGGAGGAATACCAATTCCAAGAAAGCTTAGTGTTGCTTCGGCAAGTACGGCATGGCTGATTCCGCTGACGGCAAGGACTGCGATAGTCGGCCAGCATTGCGGCAGCATATGCCGGTGCAATAATTGCAAAGGTGTAGCGCCGATCACGGTTGAAGCTTGAATAAAGATCTCATTCTTCATCGTCAGTATTTCTGTTCGGACTAGACGGGCAATAGTCATCCAGCTTGTCAGGCTAATCACTAGAATGATAGACATCAATCCTTTAGGCAATAGGAGCTGTAGGATAATCATGAGCAGCAGTGAAGGGAAGCTTAGAGCAGCATCCACAATCCGCATCATGATCCGGTCCATAATACCACCAGCAAAACCGCTTATCGCCCCATAACTAACCCCTATGACGATTGAAACTGTCATAGCGGCGGCACCGACTAAGAGAGAAACACGCCCTCCATACAAAAGACGTGTTAGAACATCCCGTCCAAGTTCATCTGTTCCAAATAAATGTCTTGATCCAGGGGGCTGAAGAACCTGATCCATCCTGATAGACAGCGGGTCATAAGGTGTAAGAAAAGATGCCATCCCGACAGAAAAAATAAGAAGCAAAAAAGAGGAAGTTGCTATAATTAGCTTCCACTGACGTTTCATTCTCATTTCTTTCCCTCCTCAAGCAGCTGAGAACGCAGGCGCGGATCCATCCATGCACAAAGGAGATCAACTAACAAGTTTATCGCAATGACAAAAACCATACTTAATAAAATGACGGCTAATAATACAGGGTAATCATGTGCTAGGGCAGCCTTTAAAGATAGTCTGCCAAGTCCTGGCCACGAAAAAATAGTTTCTATGACTACAGAACCTGCAAGCGCTACAGCAAGTGACATTCCTGTATAGGATAGAAAGGGGATTGAAGCATTTGGCAGCAAATGATTCAACAAAATTCTACGTTCCTCAATCCCCCGAGCTTTTAAAGCAAATATAAATCCATTATCTTTCGTTATGTTTATATGATTTCGAAGGAGCCTGATATAATAACCGGCATGTGATAAAGCGAGGACTAATGAAGGCATAAGTAAATATCGAAGTTGTTCGCCCCATCCTCCTTCCCCCATTCCGGAAGTCGGCAGTACGCCTAAATAAACGGAGAAAAAAAGCATTAGCATAAGTGCGAACCAAAAAGGCGGTATGGACATAAATAGTAAACTAACCCATGTAATCACTTGATCAAAAAAAGATCGTCGAAACAATCCGGATACGACACCAAACACGCCAGCAAGCAGAAAAATAATCAAATGGGATGACATCATAAGAATAAATGTAGGCTGCAACGCTTGGATCACCAATAAGGTCACATCTTCCCCCGAAATGAAGGACTGCCCCCATTCGCCTTGTAATATTTGGGAAAGCCACTTTCCATATTGGACCGGGAGCGGATCATGAAGTCCAAGGTTTTCAGTGATGCGAAGTCTGTCCGCCTCACTCATTTTTTGGAGCTGTTCCCCATAAAGTGCAGCTGCTGGATCTCCTGGCAGCAACCGAATAAATATAAAGCAAAGCATGCTTCCAATGAGTAAAACTATGAATGATTCAGCAAGCCGCTTCAAAATAAATAGACCCATTTACATCCTGCTTTCTAAAAATAAACCTATAATTGCGGAAACACATGACCAAGTTTTCCTCTTGTATCTTACCATATTTTCATTCATATATTAATATATATAGAAAGCCTAAACTACTATTCTTTCTATTAGACACTTTTCCGTTTGCCCTCAGTATCTCCGCGAATTTTAAATGTACTCAGTTTTATGTATAAAAGGTAAATTCAAACAGAAAATACATATAGATTCTAATAAGGAGAAAAGATATGGATTTTCAATTTGATTTGGCAAACACTTATAATTTTTTACTTGGTACTCTTATTTTAAAATTGGGTGGAAGAAGATTGATTTCTCAAATGACCATTCCTCAACCCATTATTAAAATCTCAATCGGAACATTGCTTATTCAGCCCGTCACTAGAAAAAGAACTTTGGGCAACCTTGGCATTGGGGTCATATTAATTCTTTGCCTCAAAGTAACGGAATACATTCAATTAAAAAATGATAGAGCCGAAACAGCTATCTCAGGAAAAGCAGTACCAGTAATTGAATATGGAACATTAAATTAGAAGAACTTGAATAAGCTCCGGCTACCTGGGCAGGCGAAACTAATTTTTCAATTACATATTGAGTATTTTCTACTCCTGCTTCATCAAAATATTCACTGTAATAATCTAAGGCTGCAATCACTTCTTCATCCGGCAATTTTCTAAGTTTGCGCTGCAGTTCCCTTAAATACGACTCTTTATTCACTTTTTAATCCCCCTAGTAAAACCGTATCAATTTTAATTTTATAATCTGTCCAATCCCTGAGCAGTTCTTGATATTTAGCTCGGCCGCTATTTGTAATTCGATAATATCTTCGGTTTCTTAGGTCCAATTGGCGCATGCCTATGATTTTTTTGGAACCAATACAGGTAATTTTCCATGTTATGATACAGTCTTTATTTGGCAAAAATTAATTAAGGAATACTTTATAATAAAGGATGAAAAAATTGGATGTTATCATACATGCTATTCTTCGAACATGTGCTTCTTTCATTATCCTATTGTTTGTATCTTTATGGATTGGAAAATATATAAATTCTCATATTAATCATTATAATTTCGCTCTATCAATCACGGTCGGTTCCTTTATTGCCAATATGGGATTCGATACAAACTTAAAATTTATCCCTATGGCGTCCGCCTTTCTTTCACTTATCATCATATACTTTCTTGTTTCTTTTATTTCTTCTAGAAATAGACGTTTAAGAAAGTGGCTGTCAGGACAGCCAACTGTCATTATTGAGAATGGGAAAATTCTTGATGGCAATATGAAAAAAGCAAAATATTCTTTAGATGATTTAAATCAGCAGCTTAGGGAAAAGGCAATATTTGATCTATCCGAGGTTGAATTTGCTATTTTAGAGATAAGCGGCAAATTATCTGTTATGAAAAAAACAAAATTTCAAATTTTAACCAAAAAAGATTTATACCCAGGCATAACGAATCAAACTGCGAGCCTTCCAATAGAGCTTATTATGGATGGAAAGGTGATTGAAAAAAACTTAAACAAAAATTACTCAAGTGAGTGGCTTGATCGAGAAATTAATCTGAGGAACTTGCAAGTAAAAGATATCCAGTATGCTGTGATTTCCTCTAGCAGTACTCTCTTTATTGATTTATTTGAAGATCAGATCATTTCACCTACAGATGTAGAATAAATTTTAATTGATAAAAT
>NZ_JBALOZ010000006.1:1703-2091 GCF_036965125.1 Bacillus sp. JJ1503 | reverse complement strand
TTGTGAGGGTGTGTGATTTGTTTATTGGAAAATTACGGTATTTAGTAAGTGGAATTTAACAATTTGAAATCAAATCTTCTTCGTGTAATTTAGTAAAATCCGCTGGGGCAAATAGTGTAATATATTTAATTGTAAACCCTTTTGTTTTTTATTTTTTTTCTCCAGTAGTAATAAGCGTAAGCACCTATTGAAAGCAAAATAAAGGGAATAATTATCATGCTGAATTTCGAAAGATAATGTTCTACCTGATGCCAATTTTGTCCAAGAACTTTTCCAGCAGTAATAAACGTAAAAGCCCAGAAGATGGCTCCCGAATAAGCGAATAATGCAAATTTTTTATAGGAATAGCAATTAATACCCGCTAGATAAGCAGTAATATGACGGACTC
>NZ_JBALOZ010000006.1:0-1674 GCF_036965125.1 Bacillus sp. JJ1503 | reverse complement strand
TTTTTTGCTTTATTTATCTTGTTGTCATTGATATGAAATTTAGGACCGAATTTTTGTAAAAAAGGCAGCCCTAACTTAATTCCTAGTAAGTAGCTTAAAGAAATCCCCCCAATTGCACCAGTAAAAGCACTAAGAAGAGAGGGGATATAAGCAAGTTTTCCTTGAAAAACATTGAATCCAACATATGTAAGCAGCACCTCATCAGGAATTGGCAGCCCGATAATGCCCCCGATTAATGCCAGAATAATTCCCAGATAGCCATAATGTTCAATAAGATGATTGATATGATTAATCAAATAAATGTCCCGCCTATATTAAAAGTTTCTTATAAGTATTTGTTAGTTCTTGAAAATTATTAAACCAAATGTGGAGAAGTTCTTGAGTTTTTGAAGTAAAAAAATGATGCTCGGGAATCATGCCCATGCATCATTTAGATTCATATTTAATCTTCATCCTTACTAGTCCGTACTACAAGCACGTCACAATTTGCATAGCGGACAATGTTTTCAGAAACACTGCCGATTAGGAATCTTTCCATGGCATTCATTCCTGTTGCCCCGCAAATAATGAGATCGACATTTTGCTTCTTCGCCATATCCTTTGGAATGATGACTTTTGGAGAACCGTAATCTATTACATACTCTACCTTTGCAACTCCCGATTCCATTGCTTCACTCTTATATTTTTCCATTAACTCTCTAGCGAACATATCTGCTCTTTCGGAAATTGTGCGATCGTATGCTTCGACTGTGGCGAAAGTACGTGTATCTATGATGTGGGCTAAAGTAATTTGGGCGTCATTTCTTTTAGCAACTTCAATTGCTTTTTTAAATGCCCATTCTGCTTCTGTTGAACCGTCTACAGCTACTAATATATTTTTATATTTCATCCCCATAAATATCTCCTCCTTTTCCTTTATTATACAGTACCAAAATGTGTATATCTGTAACAAAAAATCGAACAATAAGACAGTTCATTAAAAACTTTATTAAGGAGTTGTATTAAAAATGGAGAAGCGTGACCCAAAAGCACAAGCAAATTATTTCTTCAATGAAGAAGGACAAAACGAGGTAAGCGAGCAAATTATGGATGCCTATAATAGTGGTGTCATCGAACAGTCGGATGCAGATTTTAATTTAACTGATAATGAGGTCGCTGAAGGAGAAGTCTGACAGTGGAAAAAAATTTATGACATAACCGCAAAATGTAAGCAGCTAGAAAAAATGAATCCATTTTTTTAGCTGCTTTTTTTCGTTCGTATGAAGCATAAATCATTCATAATTTATGGAGGGATTTTGTCCAGATTTGTAGAAATACCATATATTCAACATATTTCCCCTATTCCAAACCCCTCGATTACCCTTAACTTTATTACTACATATTTTATTATTCCAAATAAAGGGCAAGGAAGTGAATTATATGATTATTAAGCCTCGGTGTGAACCAGAAGAATTAAGAATTATGAGGCATTTGCACACAAGGGTGAATTTAACTGAAAAGGAGGCAAAAAAATTTCTAACTATGGAAAAAGGCTATGAAGGTGAGAAAAGGTTTGATGAATTATTTGAGAATATTTCGGAGGATTGCACGATCCTAAATGATTTGTTACTGGAAAACAGCAATAGTGTTTTTCAAATTGATTCATTATTAATTTATGATGGAACAGTTCATATC
>NZ_JBALOZ010000005.1:7015-22103 GCF_036965125.1 Bacillus sp. JJ1503 | reverse complement strand
CTGCAAGATGGTGAGTAAAACACAAATTTCTAAGAGGGATCAACATCCCGTAAAGGCCCGATTATAGGAACACAGACTAAGAACGCCACGTCCTGTGGCAACGTCTGTGTGACCCACATCCTGTGGGCCGCAACTAACAATCAGTGGGGGATAATGCCGACTAAGATCTCCACGTCCTAATGTCTTCATCTGTTTTAGCAATTATTATGCGTTGGAAAACCCTCACTGATTGAAGTTTCACTTTATTGTTTAAATATTCCGTAAAAAGAGATATGATAAGATTATCGATTATTATTTAGGGATTCGAAGTATTGTATAAATATAGTGCTAACACTCGAAAACAGCTTTGGAGGAAGACGAATGTTAAAGGTATTATCCTATTTAAAGCCCTACCGGATAGCGGTTGCTGTTGCGCTTGCCTTAACGCTGACAGAGCTTGCTGTCGAACTTGTTCAGCCCTTGTTCATGGCAAAGATTATTGACGAGGGTATTTTAAAAAGTGATCTATCTGTTGTTATTAAATGGGGAAGCGTCATGCTTGTATTTTCACTTATTTCTTTAGCGGCAGGTGTTCTCAATTCCTTTTATGCAGCCCATGCAAGTCAGAGCTTTGGATTTGATATTCGCAGAAGCCTATTTGAAAAGGTGCAATCTTTTTCTTTTGCCAACTTTAATCTATTTCCAGCATCATCTCTAATTACGAGGATGACGAATGATATCACCCAAATCCAAAATACGTTATTTATGAGTCTGCGAATTATGCTTCGGGCTCCACTGATGATTATTGGCGGGCTTTTCATGGCATTTTTCGTCAATGTGAAGCTGGCACTTATTTTATTCATAGTTGTTCCTTTTTTATTTATTTTTCTAAAGTGGCTCATGAGCATCGGGGGAGCTCTATTCAAAACGGTCCAGGAAAAATTGGACACGGTGAATGGTGTCATGCGAGAAACCTTAACAGGTATTAGGCTAATAAAAGCTTTTATTAGAAGGAAGCACGAAGTAAAACGTTTTACACGTGCAAATGAGGATTTAAAGGATCAAACTATTAAGGCATTGAGATTAATGGAAATTACGATGCCTGTGCTATTGATTATTATGAATATCTCGATTATAGGTGTGCTCTGGTTTGGAAGCATCCAGGTGAATAGCGGCGGAGTCAAGGTTGGGGAAGTGGTTGCTATTGTCAACTATGCGACTAGAATTACCGGGGCCTTCTCGATTTTTTCCTTTATTATTATGGCTTTTTCCCGTGCTCATGCCTCTTCCAATCGGATTGTTGAAGTTCTTGATGCAAAGGTGGACCTTTCTGATCAGGTGGATGCAGATTCAACTTTCCATGTAAAAGAAGGGAAGGTTGAATTTAAGCAAGTTACCTTTCAATATCCAGATACAGAATCACCAGCGCTTACGAATATTACTTTTACTGTTAACCCTGGACAAACGGTGGCGATATTAGGGGCAACCGGCTCAGGAAAAACCTCTCTATTTGAGCTTATCCCAAGACTTTATGATGTGAATGATGGGGAGGTTCTGATTGATGGAATCAATGTCCGTGAAATGAAAATGGAAAATCTGCGCAGGAAAATTGGATTTGTACCGCAGGAATCTGTTTTGTTTACTGGTACAGTAAAAGAAAATATTGCATGGGGAAAAGAAAATGCCTCTATGGACGAAATTATTGAAGCAGCAAAAGATGCCCAAATCTATGAGACCATCAAAGGATTTCCAAGTATGTTTGAAGCGAAGCTTGGGCAAAAGGGAGTGAATCTTTCAGGGGGGCAAAAGCAGAGACTATCCATTGCGAGGGCCCTAGTTAGGAAGCCCAAAATTCTTCTTCTGGACGATAGCACAAGTGCTTTAGATAGGAGAACAGAGGCAAAGTTGCTTGAAGCTTTAAAGAATTATACATGTACGACTTTCATCATCACACAAAAAATTAGCACAGCGATGGAGGCAGACCGGATTTTACTTCTGAAGGAAGGGAAACTCCTAGCAGAAGGAACCCATGAATCCCTGTTAGAGAAATCTTCACTCTATCGAGAAATCTTCCGATCTCAAATGAGAGAGGAGAGAAGAAATTATGCTTAATGAGATGAAAAGACCGTTTCAATATAAGAAAAATACGTCTTTAAATGAAAAACTTCATGAAAAAGCAAAGGGAAAACAAAAAACTAAATCAAGGAATTACAAGCAAACGATAAAAAGAATCTGGCAATTTCTTTCCTATAATAAAGGGTTATTATTTCTAGTTCTATTAATGGTTCTTATTAGTTCATTTTTAGGGCTGCTAGGTCCCTTTTTAGTTGGAATGGCCATTGACAAATATATTGTGACTAAAAGCAGCGATGGCTTTATTACACTCCTTTTTGGTCTGGCGGGAATTTATGCTGCTTACTCGCTTTCCCTTTGGTTTCAAAATTACTGGATGATTGGTATTGCGCAAAATACAGTCTTCGAAATGAGGACTAAGCTTTTCAAGCATTTGCATAAGCTCCCCATTCCCTTCTTTGATAAACGACAGCATGGAGAGTTAATGAGCCGAATTACAAATGATATTGAAAATGTCAGCTCTACTTTAAACAGCTCAGTCATTCAGATTTTTTCTAGCATACTTACCCTTATTGGCACAGTGTCAGTTATGCTTTGGCTAAGTCCGCTATTGACTTTGTTGACCTTAGCTATAGTTCCACTTATGTATTTAGGGATGAAGTGGATTACGAAGCGGACAGGGGTATTATTTAAAGAGCAGCAGAGAAATCTCGGTGAAATGAATGGATTTATTGAGGAAACCATATCTGGGCAAAGAATAATTAAAACTTTTTCCCAGGAACAGAAGGTAACGGATGAGTTTGCAGAAAAAGCAGAGAGGCTAAGGGGTGCAGGATATTGGGCGCAGACATATTCAGGTTTTATTCCAAAGCTGATGAACTTCCTTAATAATCTTAGCTTTGCAATCATCGCAGGCATAGGTGGAATCTTTGCATTAAAGGAACTGATTTCCATCGGAGCCATTGTCATTTTTACAGAATACTCCCGCCAGTTTACCCGTCCATTGAACGACTTAGCTAACCAATTTAATACACTTCTCTCAGCAATTGCTGGAGCAGAGAGGGTATTTGATATTCTTGATGAAGAGGTTGAATTGCAAAATGAAAGCGCCCTTCAAGAAATTTCAAATGTAAGAGGAGAGGTTGAATTTCGCGATGTAAACTTTTCTTATGAAGAGGAAGGTAACACGGTAAGAAATATTAATCTTCATGTTTTTCCTGGTGAGACCGCTGCATTTGTCGGACCTACAGGTGCTGGTAAAACAACAATGATTAATCTCCTGTCACGATTTTACGAGGTGGATAGTGGATGTATTCTTATCGATGGTCAGCCTATTTCGGCAATAAAGAAAGAAAGCTTGCGAAAGCATATGGGGTATGTATTGCAGGATTCCTTTTTGTTTCAAGGAACGGTTATGGAGAATATTCGCTACGGAAGGCTTGAAGCAACTGACGAGGAAGTGGTCAAATCAGCTCAAATGGCAAATGCACATTCATTTATTATGAAGCTGCCTAATCAATACAACACATTATTAAACCAAGACGGAAATGGCATTAGTCAGGGGCAAAAGCAGTTATTATCCATTGCAAGGGCATTTCTGGCCAACCCGTTAATTCTCATTTTAGATGAGGCTACAAGCAGTATTGATACGATAACTGAATTGAAAATTCAGGACGCATTGCTGGAGTTAATGAAGGGAAGAACAAGCTTTGTCATTGCACACCGTTTAAATACAATACAAAATGCAGATCGAATTTTTGTGCTTCATGAAGGAGAATTGATTGAAGAGGGAACACACGAGTCACTACTTAAGCAAAAGGGTTTTTATTATCATTTGCATGGACAGACAGAGGAAAAAGCAAACGTTTAATAATAGAAGGGCATGAATAAATCATTTCGATTTTTCATGCTTTTTTCTATTGAAGCTATTTATAGCGCATTTAAGTATCCACCTGTTTATTAATAACTAAAAGTCTATAATGATAAATGCTCCACAGCCTTATCCACAGAAAAGATTCCACAAAACCATTCTATGAAAGGACCTTTAAGCAGTTACCCACACTACCCACAACGCTATGTGCAACTCATGTTCAAATATTAGCCATAATTAAATTTATATTTGTGAAAGATTAGTGAAAGCCATTGGCAAATGATGCAAAAAGGATTATATTAAGAGTGTAGAAAGAAAGTGAAAAACTTCACAAAGTGAATTACTTTCTTTCTAGAATAAAGCTGGCCGGCTTTCAATTAATGTAAAAGAAAAATTTTTTTAGCGAACTATGTGAATCACTTCACAAATAAATATATTCAATTAGGAGAGGATTATTATGAAATGGTGGAAAACTCCGCAAGCAGCGATTGCATGGACTGTGTTAAGAATTTGGTTAGGAATTCAGTGGATTGAAGCAGGGTGGGGTAAAGTAACAGGCGGTTTTGATGCTGGTGGATTTATACAAGGAGCCATTGCCAAAGCGGGAGGCGATCACCCGGCAGTACAAGGCTGGTACGCAGCATTTTTAGAAAACTTTGCTCTACCGAACGCAGATTTATTCAGTACCCTAGTTGCATATGGTGAAGTTCTAGTAGGAATTGGACTTATTCTTGGAGCAGCAACCATTCCAGCACTTATTGCAGGCGCATTTATGAACCTTAACTTTTTATTAGCCGGAACAACAAGCGTAAACCCTATCCTTTATACTACTGCCATTATTCTACTATTCACAGGTAGCGGTGCTTATTTCTGGGGCGTAGACAGAATTGCAATTCCATACGTTAAAAACCTTTTAGGAAAAGGCGGAAATACTACTGAAAAACAAGCAGCCTAATTGTTAATCGTAATAAGCAGCAAGGAGCCAATCCTTGCTGCTTATTTTTTTAAGACTTTCGTTGCTTTCCTTTAACTCTTTGATTCGCAGCATTGGCACGAGCTTGAGCCTCAAGATCTGCCTGATCGGCTAGCTCTTGTGAGAATTCCTCATCGATACCATCAGATTTCATATTTTTTGGTACTTGTGGTAGTGAAGCTTTATTTTTGTCTCGAGATCTTTGTCCGCGTGAACGACCCATTGCAAAAACCCCTTTCAACAATAAAGTACGGAAACCAAAAGTTGCTTCCGTATTTTATTGTTAACAATCCTGCCAAAAATATAGATGGGAATTAATGCTTTGGTCTATCCACATAACCGCCAGCTCGGTCAGCCATTTTGAATTCGCGGGAGTATAGAACCTCCTGAGTTGCTGATAATGATCGTTTCTTCTTATCCTTTGTTTTTTTATCCAAATGGATCACCCTTTCAAAAAAATAAGGTGAAAATTCACACCATCCTTATTTTTCCCTTAAGTGAAAAGTTTGATACTAGCTTTTAGTAGATATCTGCTAAAGCTTCATTTAAATGCTTAAAGAGAAACGGATAGCCATTGGATGCAAGTTTTTCAGGGAGCACCTTTTGTCCTTCAAGTACGAGTATGCTCATTTCACCTAGCACGGACTTTAATGCAAATCCTGGTGCAGGTATCCAATGTGGACGGTGCAGTGTCTTCCCTAGAATTTGCCCAAATTCTTTCATTCTGACAGGATGGGGTGCGGTAAAATTAACGGGGCCCTCTATATTTTTATTTTCCATACAAAAAATGATGCCGTTTACAACATCTCTTAGATGAATCCAAGAAACCCACTGTTCACCCGATCCGACTTTTCCTCCGGCAAAAAGTTTATAAGGAAGGGCCATTCTTGGAAGAGCCCCATCAGTCTTATCAAGAATAATGCCAAAACGGCAGCAAACGGTACGAATGCCTAACTCCTTTGCTTTAAATGCTTCAGTCTCCCATTTCTGTACAGTAGTCGAAAGGAAGTCTGCTCCCTTTTCTGAAGAGTCCTCCGAAAAAGTATTTGTAGGTGAAGTGCCATAATATCCAATAGCACTGGCATTTATTAAAATTTTTGGCTTTTTATTCAAATGTACTAAAATCCTCAATACTTCTCTTGTTGCAGAAATTCGGCTATCCAGAATTCTCTTCTTGCGGGTTTCCGTCCATCTCCCGCTATTAATGGATTCACCTGCTAGATTTATTAAACCATCGATCCCTTCTAATTTTTCTTCTGGAACATCCCCATCATTTAACCATGAGATATATTTAATCTTATCAGTGTTATTTCTTATACTTGCATTTCTCGTTAGGATAATAATTTCATGCCCGTTCTTTACTAATTCCTTTGCCAATGCTCCACCAACAAAGCCAGTTCCACCAGTCAAAGCAATCTTCATGGATCTATCCTCCGTAATTAATCTTTTTCATTACATGTTCTCTATATATTTCATAAATCCTTTTTCAAATATGGTACATTAAAGATGAGGTGATAAATATGCCTATCATTACAAAAATTTCTGTACAGGAAAAAAATAAAGATCGTTATAATATTTTTTTGGATGAAAAATATGCCTTTAGCGTGGATGAAGATGTAATTATTAAGCACAGCCTAAAAAAAGGCATGGAGCTGGACGAATTTTCTATATCTGAAATTGCTTATCAAGATGACATTCGCAAAGCGTATAACAGAGCTATCCAATACTTATCAAAAAGAATGAGATCGGAAAAAGAAATACGCCAATATTTAGCTGAAAAAGATGTAGACGAAATGATTATTAGGGAAGTTATCCATAAATTATATGAGTATCAATTTTTAGATGATAAAGAGTATGCCATCGCTTTTGTTCGGACGTCAATGAATACAACTGACAAAGGGTCTAGAATCATTCGTGGAGAGTTGCGAGAAAAGGGCATTACTGAAGATTTGATTGATTTAGCTATGAAGGAATACTCTTATGAAAAAGAATTCGAAGCCGCCAAAAAGCTATGTGAAAAATTTGTACAAAAGAATTCTCGAGACTCCTCTAGGGTGATGAGGCAAAAGCTTGAACAGATGCTTTATAGAAAAGGCTATTCAATGGAAATGATTCAAGCAGCCATTACTGAAACAGATATGGACAAAGGGGAAGATCTGGAAATGGCAGCACTTCGTTCTCATGCTGAAAAGGCACATCGGAAATTTTCAGCTCTAAGTGATTTTGAATATGAGCAAAAAATGAAACAGACGCTGTATCGTAAGGGATTTTCTATCGAATTGATTGAGCAAATGATCGAGGAATTGAAGGAATAGTTTTTTTATAGAAAATGACTCTCTTTAAGGTGTCAGGCTCCACAATAATGTTAAATTGTGGTACCGGGCACCTTTGCTAATCTTGAGCCCGCACCTGTTATGATGATGGAATTCATCCTTAAAACACCCCAATCCGTTTGCCTTAATCACATATTGTATCAAATCTGAAGATTATCTGCTGTAGCTTTTTCCCTTTTCTAATTGTTAGATTTTCAATATACTTTACTATGGATACAATAAGGATGACCTTTTACTTAGAAAAAGGTGGATGACAGGAAGGTGAATACAATGCAGGAAAAAAGATATAGCGATATGACAGCATATGAACTACAGCAGGAAATTTCAAAGCTAAATGAAAAGGCAAGGAAAGCAGAACAAATGGGAATGGTCAATGAGTATGCTGTACTTGAGAGAAAGGCAGTAATGGCAAAAGCCTATTTATTGAACCCAGATGATTATAAAGCGGGGGAGATTTACGAAATTGAAGGGGACCCTGGCGCTTACTTTAAGATTGATTATATGAACGGAGTGTTTGCCTGGGGATTTCGTTTGAAAGGCAGTGAAGGGGAAGAGGCCCTTCCAATTTCAATGCTGAAAAAAAGCTGAGAGAGGGAGAATTCCCCTCTCTCCAATTCTGCTATGATCTTTTCCTTGTTTCCGCCTCTAAAATGACGAGGTTTTGAGTGAGCTGAGTCTCGCCGTTTATTTGTGAATGAGCATGTTTTGGACGGAAATTTGGTGCTTTAATTTTTGAGTTAAAGAAATTCCGCGGTTTTGCCATTATACAGCCTCCTCAATTGGTTAAAATTCTGGTGTGTCACTATCGCGGTTTGAAGATGCTCTCATTCTTTCTTGGGGCTGTGTATTAATGGTTCCATCCGCCCTTGTAGAAGCATACTCTGCTTTCGCACGGGGCTCTCCGCCAAATTTATTTTTGATTTGGTTTGGGAAGTTTTTTGCTTTATTACGCACCATTCAAACGCCTCCTGACAAGGGATGTAAGAACGTGAAAAACAAATGCGAGTGATAAATGCTCTTCACGTAATAATAGTATTTGTTTTTCCACAAGCTGTATGATGGTCTTTTATTGGAAAAGAGGTCATGAAAATGAATGAATATCAAAAGAGATTATTTGAAAGGCTTCTTGAGAAAAATAACTTCCTTTCAGCAAGTCTTGCCCAAACATGGGTTGAGCTGCTTTGGGATGATTTCGAAACGACCTATGCAAAAGCGGGCAGGAAATATCAGGGCAGTGAAATGACTGAAAAGGTTGTTAGTCAATGGATTGAACATTATGGTGATAAGCTGCATGAATTTGTTGCCGAAAATCCAAAGTATAAACACTTATTGGAAGAGGATCCGAAGAAGCTGCATTAAAAAATATCTGGCTAATAGAGCCAGATATTTTTCATTAACCAGGGATAATATCCAGTTTTTTACGGAGTTTCTCTTCACTGAAAATCCATCCCGTATAGGATGTGATTATTTCTAAATCCAGATTTAACTGCACAACAGCAACGAAGGGGTAATAATCATTGCTGCGATAACGAAGATCGATGAAACGAACTTCATAATATTCATCATATTCGTCAATTTCCCAACGATAAACAGGAGAAAAGGATAAAAAGGCAGACAGGTTTTTATCTTTTTTAGCAACCTCCAATACTGGTGTTTCAGGCACAGGGACCCGATAAAATTGATCGATAATTTTCACTTCATGATTTTCTGCGCGTCCGACAAAAAATTGGTGCTTATTCATGACAGCAATCCGCCATTTATTGTATTTCATTGTTGGGGCAATAATGATATCAGTTGCATCAGGTATCATTCTTTTTACCTCATTATGAACTTTCTTTTGAGCCCTAAATCGAAGAATATAATAGAAAATCAACATGACGTAAATAGGCAGAAATGTATATCCAGGATGTGCACCAAATGCCCATATTAGAATGCCAACGATATGAATTCCAAATATATATGGATCAAATGTATTGATAACTCCTAATGCGATCCATTTTGATGAAAATGGCCTTAAGGCTTGGGTCCCATAAGCATTGAAAATATCAACAAAAACGTGGAGAAAAACAGCGATAAACGTCCAAATCCAAAGATGGAGTAAATTCGCACCTGGAAAGAAAGGGTAGATGACGGAAGTAAGTACTATAGGCCAAAGGAGAACAGCAGGAATAGAATGGGTAATCCCGCGATGATTGCGTATATAGACAGCGTTGCTTCTTAGCTTTAATACTGTATCAATATCGGGGATTTGTGAACCGACAATGGCCCCAATCATTACGCTCGTTGTTGTAGCTGAATTTTCTGCTACGACCGGATCAAGAGTAGCTATTCCAGCTAAAGCGAGACCCATTACAATATGTGTGCCTGTATCCAAGAGGAAAAACCTCCTTATTATAGAAAACATTATAGGGTTAATTTTATTATGTTTTTGCTTGTTTCACCACAAAAAGATGTTAAATTTATAAGAGTTGCTTAATTGAAGCAAAAAGTTCAAATATTGTTTACAATCAAAGAATGCAATCTCCTAGAAATGTGTGTCAAACATATAAACATACGTCTATATAATTTTCCCGTTTTAACGATTGTTAATCCTTTTTAAAGGATTGTACTACTTTTTTACAATATCTTGGAGGAGAAAAATTGAATAAAAATCAATTAGAAGAGCTTAAACATATAGATATAAACACCTTTCAGCACGATTTAATCAGTTGGTTTCGGGCTGAACAAAGAGACCTGCCCTGGAGAAGAGACAAGGACCCTTATAAAGTTTGGGTTTCAGAAATTATGCTTCAGCAAACACGAGTTGACACGGTCATTCCCTATTTTAATCGGTTTATAGAGCTGTTTCCGACAACTAAAGCCTTAGCGGAGGCTGAGGAAGATAAGGTGCTGAAGGCTTGGGAAGGATTGGGCTATTATTCTCGGGCGAGAAATCTGCAAACGGCAGTCAGGGAAGTCGAGGAAAAATATGGAGGGAGGGTTCCGAATAATCAAAAGGAAATTTCTTCGTTAAAAGGAGTAGGACCTTACACTTCTGGGGCTATTCTTAGCATCGCTTACGGGCTTCCAGAACCTGCAGTTGATGGAAATGTAATGAGGGTTTTATCAAGAATATTATCAATATGGGAGGATATTGCAAAGCCATCGACTAGGAAAACATTTGAAGAGGCGGTAAGAAAGCTCATCTCTCATGAAAATCCGTCCTATTTTAATCAAGCTTTGATGGAGCTCGGAGCCTTAATCTGTACTCCTACATCCCCAAAGTGTTTATTATGCCCGGTTCGCGAGCATTGCCACGCCTTTCACGCTGGAACACATACTGAGCTTCCCGTTAAAACAAAAAATAAAAAACATCGTCATGTCCGTATTGCAGCTGCGGTTCTAACAAATGAGGAAGGTCGAATTCTGATTCATAAAAGGGATGATCAAGGGCTGTTGGCGAATTTATGGGAGTTTCCAAATGTAGAAATTCTCTTGCCCTATGAACACGAATCTAATCAGTTAGTGGAAGTAGTGAAACAGCAGTTTCAGGCTGACGTTCAAGTCAACGAAATGATCGGGCAAATTGAGCATGTCTTCTCCCATTTGACGTGGAATATCAATGCCTATAAAGGCAAGTTGCTTACACTTGAAAAAGAAGCAGATGATTTGAAGCTCGTTACGCTGGAGGAAATGGAACAGTATGCTTTTTCTGTTTCTCATCAGAAAATATTTAAGCAATTTATGGAAACGATGAATCTCTAATGTAGAAAGATCCAACGTAAGTGTTAATAATAAAAGGTCACATTGATGAACTCAATGTGACCGCTACTTACATTCTCAGCAGTCAAATATCCAACATCACTCACATCATGACCTCTTCGTATTCTTTAACCCCCCGCGATTTTGGATTTCCTCCGTAATTTCCCTTTGGATCGTTTGACCCTCCGCATTTAAATACGGGACAATTTGCTGGAAGGAATGGTGAAAATAAGTTAGCTCCTGATCTTCCCAATCTGTTTTGGACATCATTGACAGCTCAGTCATGTCTCGGCCGTTATACATAATCCTCTTCCTTTCATCTATCATATTTAGTATTGTTCTGATCTCAATTGCTACATATACATGAAAAAGATAAAATGGGCATTAGAAGAATTTGGCGAAATGTTAGTGATTTTTTCATAACACTGCCTATATGAAGAAAGGAATTGGGATAATGGCACAAAAAGTAGCATTAGTAACTGGGAGCAGCAGGGGAATTGGAAAAGCAACAGCTATCAGATTGGCAAAGGATGGCTATGATATTGTCATTAATTATGCGAGAAGCAAAACTGCTGCAATGGAAACAGCTGCGGAAATTGAAGCATTAGGAAGAAAGGCTTTAATTGTAAAAGCAAATGTCGGTGACGTAGAGAAGATAAAAAAGTTATTTCAGGAGATTGATCAGGAATTTGGCAGGTTAGATGTTTTTGTAAATAATGCCGCTTCTGGGGTTTTGCGCCCCGCAATGGAGCTTGAAGAATCTCACTGGGACTGGACAATGAATATAAATAGCAAGGCTTTATTATTTTGTGCCCAAGAGGCCGCAAAGCTAATGGAAAGAAACGAAGGAGGCAAAATTGTCAGCATCAGCTCGTTAGGCTCCATTCGCTATTTGGAAAATTATACAACTGTAGGCGTTTCGAAAGCCGCTTTAGAAGCCTTAACAAGATATTTGGCTGTTGAGCTTGCTGCTAAAAATATTACTGTAAATGCAGTATCAGGCGGTGCTGTAGATACAGAGGCACTCACACATTTTCCAAATCGAGAAGAACTTCTAGCCGAAGCAAGGAAAAAAACACCAGCTGGGAGAATGGTTGAAATTGAAGATATGGTGAATGCGGTTATGTTTTTATTAAGTGATCAATCAAGCATGATTTGTGGCCAGACAATTATTGTTGATGGGGGAATATCCTTACTCGTTTGATTAAGTGTTGAAATGAGACTTTGCCATGATTAACAGCCGTTAGTAGAGAGGACAAGATATTTTCCACCCCAGCTGCAGTTTTTTAAAATTCTAGGATATTTTTTCTGCGCTTGGTTAAATTAAAGAGCGTGGAGGTGATAATCATGGCAAAACAACCAAACCAATCTCAAGCTGGAACTAACATTCAACAAGTTAGACAACAAAACGCTCAATCTGCTGGTGCTGGAGCAGCTGGTGCTCAAGGCCAGTTCGGTACAGAGTTTGCTAGCGAAACGAATGCTCAAGAGGTTAGACAACAAAACCAACAAGCTGAAGCTAAAAAAGCTCAAAACTCTGGTCAGCAAAGTCAGTAATTTAAATGGAAGGCGCTCTTCATTCGAAAGGGCGCCTTCTTTTTTTTGCTTGTTATCTCCTTTACAAGTCTATTCGATCGGGCTTGCGGATATAATGCTCTAGTATGGCAGTACTTTGATTTCCTTCAGCCCTTCTTTTTTCGACAAAACCTCTATCTAATCAACAGAAGTAGTCAATGGAAAGACAAGGTTATGGGCGAATACATACAAAAGAAAAATAAATGGGACGGTGAAACAATCAAATGAAAAACTTTAACCATTTAGTATCCGAACAAATGCAAACGATGGAAAAGCTTCTATTTCTCCAAAGTGAACTTGAGCGCTGTGAGGAAATAGAGGAGGAGCTCAATGCCCTCCAAGAAGAAACCGAGCTTGAAAGTATTCAAATCGAAATTTCGAATTTGCGAAAAGAGCTTAAAGACATACATCAGCTGTTCGAAACGCAAACAGAAGAGGTTATTCGCTCCTATCAGGATATGAAGGTAACCGTTTGACAATAGATCAATTAGATACGTAGATGAATATTTAATACTAGTGAATCGCAGCAAAAGTAAAATTTATATCCCTATACTGTTTTTCTTTCAGCCATTGACGATTTTCAATGGCTCTTTGTTTTAAATTTCTACTTAAACCGTTATAATAATAGAAAAAAGTATTCGTTCTTTGTTGCCTTTAATCATTTGTAAAATTTATTGGAGACATGAGTGGGATAAGATTATGGAAAAGTAAATGAGCTTCGTGCATATGATCTTCTTTTCTCACCTCTCATCTCCCGACAGTAGGAGGACAAGCCTTGTCTCTCTTATTTGGATAGGTTGCAAAGCCCGGGATTTATTGAAAGTAGGGGAAAATGAATGGCCGTACCCAGAGAAGGAGAACCAGTACAAATTCATAGCTATAAACATAATGGGCACATCCATCGCGTCTGGGAGGAAACAACCGTTTTAAAAGGAACACAAAATTTGGTCATTGGTGGAAATGACCGGACTGTTGTAACGGAATCTGACGGAAGGACATGGATTACGAGAGAACCAGCAATATGTTATTTTCACTCCCAATATTGGTTTAATGTCATTGGAATGATTCGCGAGGATGGGATTTATTATTACTGCAATATTAGTTCCCCATTTATTTTTGACGGGGAAGCAGTGAAATATATTGATTATGACCTGGATATTAAGGTTTTTCCAGACATGACCTTCAATCTGCTCGATGAGGATGAATACGAGAAGCATCGTCAGGAAATGAATTATCCCGAGCCTATCGACCATATTTTAAAATCCAATGTCGATCAATTAATTCATTGGATTCGTCAAAGAAAAGGTCCATTTGCACCCGATTTTATTGATATTTGGTATGAACGATATCTTACCTACAGACGTTAATGAAAATGGATGAAAGCCCAAATGGCACGCCTGTTGACCGATGAATCAACAGGTTTTTATATGTTTAAAAAAGGTAAGAGGGGGAAACAAGTTGGACAGCATCCGGCGTTATATGCATTTTGTTAAGCCATATCGCCTGCAGATTATCATTACGCTCATCATTGGAATCATAAAGTTTGCGATTCCCCTATTAATTCCATTACTAATCAAATATGTTATTGATGATATTGTAGGGAGTTCAGACTTGAGCAGTGCTGATAAGACAGGCAGTTTATTCAAAATAATGGGCATTATGATTATTATTTTTGTCATTGTTCGTCCGCCGATTGAGTATTATCGGCAGTATTTTGCCCAATGGGTAGCGAGCAAAATTTTGTACGATATTCGTGATGGCCTATTCACACATATACAAAAGCTAAGCTTTAAATATTATGCAAACACGAGAGCTGGCGAGGTCATTTCAAGAGTGATCAACGATGTTGAACAAACAAAAACATTTGTTATTACTGGATTGATGAATTTATGGCTCGATATCGCTACGATTATTATTGCTGTAGCGATCATGATGAAAATGGATTTTAGTTTAACGATTGTTTCATTAATTCTTTTTCCGTTTTATGGGTTTTCCGTAAGGTACTTTTTCGGCAACTTAAGAAAGCTGACAAGGGCTCGTTCACAAGCATTAGCGGAAGTCCAGGGTTATCTCCATGAACGAGTTCAGGGAATGGCTGTTATAAAAAGCTTTGCCATTGAAGATTATGAACAAACTCAGTTTGATAAGCAAAACGATAATTTTCTAAAGAAAGCCATTGATCATACAAAGTGGAATGCAAAGGCATTTGCCGTTGTTAACACTATAACGGATGTTGCCCCATTGCTTGTCATTGGCTACTCAGCCTACCAAGTCATTCAAGGGGATTTATCTACAGGAACAATGATGGCGTTCATTGCCTACATTGATAGGTTATATAATCCACTCAGAAGACTTGTAAATTCATCAACAACTTTAACTCAATCCATTGCCTCTATGGATAGGGTGTTCGAATTAATAGATGAAAAATATGATATTGATGACGCCCCGAACGCAGTGGAATGCAAAGCTGTTCATGGTGATATAGATTTTGAACAAGTGAGCTTTGCCTATGATAAGAAGGAAGAGCTTGTTCTTAAAAATATT
>NZ_JBALOZ010000005.1:0-6997 GCF_036965125.1 Bacillus sp. JJ1503 | reverse complement strand
ATTGCTCTTGTAGGGATGAGCGGGGGAGGAAAGTCTTCATTAGTAGGGTTAATTCCGAGGTTTTATGATGTAACAGAGGGAAAAATCCTTCTAGACGGAAAAGATATCCGGTCATTTAAGGTTCGCACCTTACGGGATAAAATCGGAATGGTTCTTCAGGATAATATCCTCTTTAGTGAGTCAGTCAAAACGAATATTTTATTAGGAAAACCGGGAGCTTCAGATGAAGAGGTTATTGAAGCTGCAAAGGCTGCTAATGCTCATGAATTCATTATGAATTTGCCCAATGGCTATGATACGAAGGTTGGAGAACGCGGAGTCAAGCTGTCAGGCGGGCAGAAACAGCGTGTGGCAATTGCAAGAATTTTTCTTAAAAATCCGCCAATCTTAATTTTGGACGAAGCCACTTCGGCATTGGATTTAGAAAGCGAGCATTTAATTCAGGAAGCATTAGAAGAGCTTGCTAAGGATCGGACAACCTTTATTGTTGCCCACAGACTATCAACAATCACACATGCAGATCGGATTATCTTAATTGAGCATGGAGAGATTTCCGAAGCGGGCAGCCATGAAGAACTAATGAAAATGCAAGGCAATTATTATAAGCTTTTTCAAGTGCAACAGCTTGAAAGTTAAAAAAAGAGCATCCGCGCTGGATGCTCTTTTTTCGCTTATTTCTCAATCGACATTTCATTTGCTTTTTTATGATAGGTTTGGAAGCTTGTGATTAACTTATCAAGATGCTCGACCTGCTCATTATAGTCTATAATAACCGAGATGATTTGCATGTTGTGTGAGAGAATGTCTTCATCCTCTAAGGATGCTTCCTTCTTTTGAGATATAAAGAGATTGAAGAGCTCTTTCCTATTTAGGAAGATGTCTCCCTCTTCAAAGACCACATTCGGGCGTACTTTTCCAATAAACTTTAACATGATATGTTCATGATGATGAATAAGACAGTCTAGCTGCTGCTGAATAGCATTTTGGTAATCCAAAGGCATTTCTTGAAGATCATTTTCAAAACGATGTAATTTCCTCAATGTATCCAGCGATCTTTTTACAGTTGAAATCATTTGCCGATAAATAACGAGCCTTCGTGATTTGGGAATCGTGTCCTTTTTGAAGTAGTTTCGCTCTTCCTTATACATACTATATAAATGGTCCAGGTTTCTAACACTTGCCTTCATTTTCCCAATATCATTTTTTAGCAGTTTATGCTCTGAGGCATGTCTAATCGTAAGCCGTATCCATTTGGTCGTTTCTTCTGTAATATCTGAGATGCCGTAGTATAATTTTTTCTCATACTTCGGAGGCAGGAATAGCAAATTAACGATAAAAGCTGAAAAAACCCCTAACATGACAGTTGAAAACCTGATAAGAGCAAATTGGATAAATTCATCACTAGGTGTTTCCATGATGACAATCATGGTTACGAGTGCTAATCCGATTGTATTTTCTATTTTAAGCTTTAAGTTAATGGTAATTACAACGATTGCTGCTAACCCGATAATGAACATATCATTGCCGAATAATAGAACAAACACTACTGCCGTAAGTGCCCCAATCGCATTTCCCTGAACCTGTTCAATAATAGATAAGAAGGATCGGTAAATGGTCGGCTGAATCGCGAAAATCGCCGCAATGGCTGCAAAGACTGGAGAAGGCAGCTGAAAAACCTGAGATAAAAATAATGATAGAATAATTGCGATTCCCGTTTTTAGTATGCGGGCACCAAGCTTCATACTTATTTGTTTCCTTTCTATCAGAAGATGCCTTCTGTTTATTAACTTAAACTAGTAAAGGTAATCATAACGAATTAGTTGCTAAATTAACAAGCAAATTCTTTAAAAGTAATTTCACGACCATGACATTAATGTACTATACATGGATATAAGGAGAAGTACAATGGGCATTTTCGCAAATTTTTTACAAGAGTTTGTACTATTTGTATTTAGAAAAAAGGAGCGAAAAAAATCGCTCCTACAATCATATGAATGAGATTAATATTTATTCTTCCCCTAATGCTTGAAAGGCGTTTTGTACTGCATGAATCGTTGCTTCGATGTCTTCCTCTGTATGTGCGATTGTAAGGAACCATGCTTCATACTTGGATGGCGCCAGGTTGATTCCTTGTTTTAACATGAGCTTGAAGAATTTCGCAAACATTTCTCCGTCTGTGTTCTCTGCTTGGTCGTAATTAACAACTTTTTCATTCGTAAAATAGACTGTGAGCGCACCCTTCAAACGATTGATTGTAATAGGGATATTGTATTCCTTTGCAGCAGCTGCAATTCCTTCCTCAAGCAACGCTCCAAGTCTGTCGAGATACTCATATACACCCTTTTGCTGTAAAACCTCCAGGCATGCGATTCCTGATAAAATGGATGCCGGATTTCCTGCCATTGTTCCTGCTTGATAGGCTGGCCCCAATGGAGCCACTTTTTCCATGATTTCTTTCTTCCCGCCGTATGCACCAATTGGCAAGCCACCGCCAATAATTTTTCCCATTGCAGTTAAATCAGGGGTAACGCCTAATAAATCCTGTGCACCTCCGTACATAAATCGGAAAGCGGTTATGACCTCATCATAAATAACAAGAGCACCTGCTGCATGTGTTAATTCATTAATTTGTTCCAAGAAACCTGGCTTTGGTTCAACAATACCGAAGTTCCCGACAATTGGCTCCACAAGAACGGCTGCAATTTCACTTCCCCATTTTTCTAATGCCTCTTTAAATGGCTCGATATCATTGAAAGGAACTGTAATAACCTCTTGAGCAATACTCTTTGGGACACCAGCTGAATCTGGCGTTCCAAGTGTGGCTGGTCCTGATCCTGCAGCAACTAGAACGAGATCAGAGTGTCCATGATAGCAGCCAGCGAATTTGATGATCTTGTCTCTGCCTGTATAAGCACGTGCCACGCGAATCGTTGTCATAACTGCTTCCGTTCCAGAATTAACGAAACGGACCTTTTCTAACGCTGGCATGGCTTCCTTGAGCATTGCGGCAAATTTAACTTCATGGGGAGTAGGTGTTCCGTATAGTACACCTGTTTCAGCAGCTTTCTTAATGGCTTCTGTTATGTGCGGATGGGCATGACCTGTAATAATGGGTCCATAAGCTGCTAAATAATCAATATATTGATTACCATCTACATCCCAGAAATATGCTCCTTGACCTCTCTCCATAACGACTGGGGCTCCGCCGCCAACAGCTTTATACGAACGGGAAGGGCTGTTCACTCCTCCGACAATATGCTCAAGTGCTTCTTTATGTATGCGTTCTGAATTTGTAAATTGCATGTGAATCCTCCTTGATTTAGGTGCTAACTTATCATATCTTATCATGTTTTGGGACTAGAATGCTTCGTTTCATAATTGCGACTTTTCTTAAATGTACAGGCTGTCATATGGATTTAACGATAAGCGTATAGTTTAAGAGAGGCAAAGAGGAAAGTGGGCGTGTAAATGGTTTTTTATATATCCCTTGTATTAATTGTTTTCTGTATGATCATGAGCATAAGAACTTTGTTTTTGCCACACACAATTAAAGGAAAAAAGGTTAGCTTTGAAAACTTTATTTATTTGGCCTTTATTTATGTAACCGTCATGATTGGGTTCGGACTCATATATATTCTTCTTGAAACGAATGGCTATACTGTTTTTATGGAAGGAACTGTTGGATTAGATGGTGATTTTCTGAATCAATTAGAAACAGGATTTTATTTCAGTGCAGTAACCTTATTTTCCGTAGGTTATGGAGACATTGCCCCTATTGGGGTCGGAAGAATGATAGCGGTGCTTGAAGCGCTCATTGGCTATACGATTCCGGCTGCTTTCGTATTTAGAGCGGTGTTTGAGATGGAAAAGAAATTGTAGCTGTTGTCAAGTTGATTTTGTTGTGTTTCTTAGAAGAATTGGATAGGCTTAAGAAAAAGCATATAGGAGGAATTTCAATGGCCGTTTCGATAGGAGAATTAGCTCCCGACTTTGAACTTGAAGCAAGTAACGGGGAAACGATTAAACTATCTGATTTTCGAGAAAAAAATATTGTCCTGTATTTCTATCCAAAGGATATGACTCCTGGATGTACGACACAGGCATGTGATTTCAGGGACAAGCATAGTGAATTCGCAGATGTGGATGCTGTTATTCTTGGTGTAAGTCCTGATCCGCTTGCCCGCCATGATAAATTTATTGAAAAATATGATTTGCCTTTTATCTTACTTGCAGACGAGGAGAATAAAGCGGCAGAGGCTTATGACGTTTGGAAGCTAAAGAAAAACTTTGGGAAAGAATATATGGGAATTGAACGTTCTACTTTTATCATTGATAAAGCTGGCAAGCTAGTTAAGGAATGGAGAAAGGTGAAGGTTAAGGGGCATGTAGAGGAAGCACTTGAGTATATTAAGGAAAATCTTTCATAAATACAGCCTATTTTTTGCTAACAAGGCTTTTGTCCACTCATCTGGAAATGTTTTGAATATCATTTTATTAGGGCATACCTCCTCAGATATATTTTGAAGCGGATCTTATAGGATTCGCTTTTTTTCTTTTTATGTTTTTAAATATATTTATTAAACATATAGTAAATTAAGAATCATTGAAACCAGAGGAGGGATAAAAAAATCTTCCGATTGAATCAGATTTTATAAAAAGCCTCAACTACCCATTTTGTAGTTTGCAATGTTGACAAAAGTACTATTGAATGAGTAAACTATTTATAAAGATTATAAAGTAATAATTCTTGTTAGAAAAGAGGTGCATGGCCGGTGGCGCAAATTCAATTAAAGGAAGCGCTGGACACTCTAAAGGATACTGGAGTTCGCATAACACCACAGCGTCATGCGATACTTGAATATTTAATAAACTCCATGTCACACCCTACAGCAGACGATATATACAAGGCTTTAGAAGGAAAGTTTCCGAATATGAGTGTGGCAACAGTTTACAATAATTTAAGAGTATTTCGTGAGGTTGGACTTGTTAAGGAACTGACTTATGGAGATGCATCAAGTCGTTTTGACTTTGTAACAACCCATCATTACCACGTGATTTGTGAAAAATGCGGAAAAATCGTTGACTTCCATTATCCTGGTCTAGATGAAGTTGAGCATTTAGCATCTCATGTTACAGGTTTTAAGATTAGCCATCATCGTATGGAGATTTATGGAACCTGCCCTGAGTGTTCAATTAAAGAGGCGCATTAATAAAACAAAGCTGCTGGTCAAAGTGCCGACAGCTTATTTTTATGGTCATTTTCGTTTGAGCAGTTAGTTAAGGGGAAAAATAAAAATCTCGGCTACGACCGAGATTTTTTATTATAATTTTCATCGAATTCTTTGCCCTCTAGATTACGATCTAGTGTTAACGGTTCATTGCAATACATGCACATATCAACGCGACCTAATATTTTTGTATGTTTACCGCAATTTGGACAAACAACCTGCACTGTCTTAGTTGATAGCATCCCAATCCAAAAATATACTACCGTACTAGCAATAATAAAGACGGTTCCAAGAAGCATAAAGATGGTCATGAGCAGAGGGGAATTTCTGAAAAAGATCCCAAGATACATGACTAAAAAACCGACAAATATTAAAGCAAGGGCAAATGTTCGAATTTTATTGATTTTACTTGAATATTTAGCCATTTAAGTCCCTCCTACGGAAATACTATAACATATCAAATGAAAGATAATAAGTAGTATAGGAGAGAAATAAGATTTCAAGAATCCAATCGAAATAAGAAAAAGTGTGCAGCTTTTCTTTTTTAGGAAGGATTATTTGAAAAAATTGTCGAAGATATATTTAATCCATGCTTAAAAGCATGATTTTGTAAGATAAAGATTGATCGCACAATAAAATCCCAATAATTATAGAAGCTAATAAAAATATGGAGGAATAGTAATGGAAGATATTCTCCGCCCCATTTATCAAGAACGAGCTAGTCAAGCTAATACTCTCGGAGTGTTAATGATAAAGAAACAACAGAAGAATACGCCAGCAACAAACACCTTTGATGTTGTTTTGCTCATTTTAGTTAAGGAAGCTGAGTCACCCGTATATGTTAAGCATTATACTTATAACGATCAGAAGGCAGCCTTATATATGATTACGGATAAGCAGCTGCATGAATGGATTTTACTTGGTTCGAATAAGAAGATTTTCGAATGGTTATATAGCGGGAAAGTAATTTTCGAACGTAATGAATATTTTCATAAGATTAATACAGAACTTAGAGATTTCCCGTTCAATGGCCGTAAATTGAAAATGGGAATAGAATTTGCAAAACTAATTCGTCGGTATATGGACGGGAAGGTTTTTTTTGAAAATGGACATTATTTAGATGCGTATAATCATGTAGTTCATTCCCTTCATCATCTTGCTAGACTTGCCTTAACTGAGCAAGGCTTTCACCCAGAGGTAACAGTATGGCAGCAAATTAAACAAATTGAACCGGAAATATTAAAATTATATGAAGAACTAGTAAACAGTCATGAGCCTTTAGATAAAAGGCTAGAGCTTCTTTTCTTAGCGAGTGAGTTTTTAATCCATTCCAAAACTAAAAGCGGAATCAGTCATTTAGTGGATGTTCTATCAGAAAAAGAGTTCTGGTCCATTAATGAAATGATAAACCATAAAGAATTACAGTACTATTCAGTTGATTTAGGAATACTGATAGAATATTTAATCGATAGAAATATGATTGAAGTAGTAACGATAGAAACAAAGGGGAAAGGTGTCTTTCATCGGTATTATAAACTCAGTAAAAAGTTATTGTAAAAAAACAAAAAAGTTATTGACCTTTTATTAAATACTTGATATATTAATATCCGTCGCTGCAATTTGTTGAATAAAATGAAGTGCAGCAGGCGGATGAAAGTTTTTAAAAAGTGTTGACATCAGCTTCAGCACATGTTATATTAGAAAAGTCGCTTCTGAGCGATATGATAGTTCTTTGAAAACTGAACGAACAAAAAAACGTCAACGTTTTA
>NZ_JBALOZ010000004.1:728-14140 GCF_036965125.1 Bacillus sp. JJ1503 | reverse complement strand
CATAAAGTGCAGCATAAATTCTTTCTTTTGGTGTACCTTCTTTTTTCTTTTCAAGGTCATCAACTGTCTTTTGTCCAAATCGATATTTTTCTCCTCTTGGGTCAATTACCCAACCTCCGCCAATTGTCTCCTGTGGACTAGGACGTCTTAATATAAAGCGGTCCCCTCTTTTCGTGACAACCTCCTCGTCCAAGCGGATTTGACAAAGGATTTCCTCTGCTTCCGACTTTATTTCATTACGATCAAATAACACAATCCGCCCCATAACCTCAGCTGTTCCAATATGACATTTGATTGGCATGCGCTGCTTAACTAAATATTCTAAATCCCCTACAAGACGAAGGGCGACATCAATTGTTTGCGTGACAATAAAATGCTCTGAAGAGACTAGCACATCACCACGCTGAATATCCTCCTTTGCAATTCCGGACAAATTAATGGCAGTCCGCTGACCCGCATAGGCGCTTATAGCTGGTTTATGGTGGACTTGAAGCTGCCTTGCACGTGTTTCCAGCCCTTTTGGCATAATCTTTAATGCTTGTCCTTCCTCTACTGATCCTTCATAAACAGTTCCTCTGACTACTGTACCCTGCCCTTTCACAGAGAACACTTGATCAATGGGAAGACGAAAAGCACCTCTAATATCTCTAGGATCCTGTTTTTTTAATTCATGAATAATGAAATGTTTTAAATCCTTTATTCCTTGACCAGTTAAACTATCGACAAGCATAAATGGTGCGTCTTCAAATATCGTACCTTTTAGTTCACCTAATATATCATCTTTTACAAGGTCAATAAAATCATTGTCAACACGATTAATTTTTGTAATTGCAATAATACCGTTCTTAATCCCTAATAAACCGAGTATATGTAAATGCTCACGGGTTTGCGGCATGACTCCTTCATCGGCCGCGACAACGAGTACAACTAAATCAATTCCAGCTACTCCAGCTATCATCTGTCTAATAAAGCGTTCATGACCTGGAACATCTACTACTGAAATTTCCAGCTCTTGATCTTCATATAAAGGAGCAAAACCAAGTTCAATTGATATTTGCCTTTCCTTCTCTTCTTTCAATCTGTCCGTATCAACATTGGTCAGCGCTTTCGTAAGCGTTGTCTTACCATGATCGATATGGCCCGCCATACCAATTGTGAAATATCTTTTCGTATTCAAAAGCTGTCACCTACCTCTGTATTGCTTTTACCTTTACTTTATTGCAAATTACGAGCAAAAGGAAGAAGAAAAACAAAGCTGCTCCCTCTAGAGCTAATATATAATAAGGAAACGGACCAAAATAATCTAATAATGATGCATTTGAAGGTTTATACGCTAGAAACATATAATTCCCGCCTGTCACCTTATTCGCTGCAAAAGCAAGACAAGCGCTCCCATTTAGAAATAAGAAAGACATGATTAGACCCTTTCCATTAGGTGTATAATCGTGGACTATCCAAAAATAAAAACAAGTCCAAATGATAAAGATATGAGTTATAAAAAATTGGAAATAACGAAAATGAGGAAAACCAAGAAATAACTCAGGCGTTATTACCGCCATTGCTGCTCCCGTTATCCCAATAAAGAAAACAATTTGAAATATAAAATTTGATTTAGAAGTAAGTAAAATAAGACAAAGAATAAGACTTAATGAACAGAGCTGTAGCGGTAACGTAAAAGATATATCCCAATAACCATCTTTAATAAGCCATATATGATACATGGCTTCCAAAACGAACAGACTTAAAAACATGAGAATTCTAACAGACTTATCATGTTCCTTTAAATGGTTTTTCTTTGAATAAAGGAAAATCGTGCCACCTATTAAGATAATGATCATCATAAAATGCTGAAAAGAAAATGCTTCAAATGGAAAAAGAGAATATTCATGACCAAATACTTTGTTCAATGAAGGATTCCTCTCTTTTATTTAATTTTTTTGTTCCTTGTTAATTTTCAACTTTTGTCTGAAGTTCAAATTGGCTAAATTCCAGCTTCTTCGTAGTCTCTAATTGAATAATTTCCGGATTCTTAAGAATAATCTTCTGCTTAAACAACGGTCCATCATATACAAATGAATGATACTCACCCGATTCACCCATCGGACACATTTCCTTCGTCTTTACATCCTCTAAAAATGAAAAGTCCAGCTCTCTTCCTAGCCACGATTCATCTAGAATATCCTCCCGTATACGAATAACTGTTGCCTTATAACCAGATTGGAGATAGTCCTCAAGCATACGAAGAGCATCTTCCTGCTTTCCCCATAGCGGGTAAATAGCTTGAAGTCCAGCAGCTACTGCCATCTTTTCTCCCCACTCACGATGACCTTGTAAATATAAATCACCAAAGGCGATGCCTTCTATATGATACTTTTCTTTTAATATCGTTAATGTATTGATAAAACTATCTGTATACTTCTCAAAGGTGGTGGAAATAAACTCTATAGGGATATCCAGGCACTCTCCTTGCAGCTTTACCAATTCTAATTTTTCACCATGTCCAAATGTTCTGCCCAATTCAATCGGCACGGTCGTCACTAAACAAACGACATCAATTCCATTCTTTGTTAATACGTCAAGACTGAGGCAGCCATCTTTTCCGCCGCTCCAAGATAAAGCCACTCTTTTTTTCATAGTAATCATCCTTCTTACTAATTTATGACTATATTAGCATAAATTGTACTTCTATTATGAAAAAGAAAGGATTGAATCATCGGATTCGCACCTTTCCATGATGTTAAGATAAAAATTGAAATTCAGTCTGACTTCCTGTTTGAGTTGCTATAACTTCAAGGCGGGCATCTATTCTTTCCTTGAGCTCAGGTACATGGGAAATAATTCCAACCAGTCTTCCGCTGCTTTGTATATCCATTAATGCCTCAATCGCTTGATCAAGTGACTCTGGATCGAGAGTTCCAAATCCTTCATCTATAAACATTGTTTCTAATGAGACACCGCCAGCATATTGCTGAACAACATCAGCTAACCCTAATGCGAGAGCTAAAGCCGCTTTAAAGCTTTCTCCCCCAGATAGGGTTTTAACATGTCTTTCTTGTCCAGTATATTGATCAAAAACAAGCAGTTCTAAACCACTTTGTACATTCCCTTTTGAACGATCCGTTTTCCTTAACAATTCATATCTTCCACTCGTCATTTTTCTCAATCTTCCATTTGCTTCTCTTAAAATATCATCAAGAAAAGCAGCTAATACAAAGCGCTCAAAGGTAATACGGTACGTGTTTTGTCCCTTTGCGATATCATATAAATGACCAATTAATTTATACCTGTCTTCCAGTGCTTTCATACGCCCATTAATTTCATTAATATTTTCTGCTGTTCCTTCATTATGTTTTTTCTTCATATATAAATCCGTATATTCTTCTTGAAGCAAACGAATATGTTCCTCGTTTTCTTTAAATAATTTGCTAATCTGTTCTAAATCGGGCATTTCAACATCCTTTAACAAGTAAGAAAGTTCTTCATAACGGTCATGAACGGATCGCAGCTCTTCCCGGTAATCCCTTAATGATTGATCTAGCATCTGAATTTCTTGTTCAGACTTCTTCGATTCATTGTATTCTGTGTACGTTCCAAAACCTTGATCATTCATCTTCTGAACAAATGCTTCTCTTTCCAGAGTTAATCGTTCTTTTATTCTATCTGCCTGTTTTTTGATGGTTTCATATTTAGCCGATTCTGCGAGGAAATTTTCCTTTGTGTCCTGATATTGCTGCTGCACAGTTTCCAAAAGCTTTATTTGGTCCTCATATTTTTTAACGGAGTATTTCAATCGTGATTCATAAACTTCAGCTGAATGTAAATCAGAAGGTATTTTCGCTATCATTCTTGTTAAATTCGTTTTCTTCTCTGTAAAATTAATGGTTTCATTATTTATTTGTTCTATGTTCAATTGAAGCTGATTTATATATATCTCTCTATCTTGCTCCAATAATTTAAGCTTGTTTAAGCATGCTGGCATTTTAGCTTGTCTTTCGGATAATATGCTTTGATTCTGAACAAGTTCGTTTCTCTCCGCCAATATGGTTTCTTTCACCATAGGTAATGAATTAATTGTTATATCATCACGCTGATTCTTTATTTCTTTCAGTTGTGAATCCAGTGCTTCTTTTATTGAATTTACAATTGACTGTGAATCATAAAAAGCTGACTCAGCCTTTCCTTTTTCCTTTTCAAGCTCATCTGCCTGTTTTTTTGCGGCTTTTAAATCTTTTTCATCAGGGAGTGATTCTGAGACAGCAGCTACATTTGGATGATCCATTGATCCGCAAACAGGGCATGCTTCCCCCTCAAGAAGTTTATTTGCAAGTAGACTAGCTTGTCCATGCAGCCATTTTTGTTCCAGCAGGTCGATCGTGGCCTTTGCATCAGCTAATCGTGAAACAAAGTGATCATAATAACCTTTTCGCTTTTCAAAATTCAATTTTGCCTGATCATAGCGGAGAACTAATTCTTCGTACTTATTAAATCTTTGCATTTCTTCTTCTAATTTCTCTAATTTTTGAGCATTTTGAAGAAATGTAAGCTGTTCTCTCTCAATCTGTTGTTTTTCTTCTTGTAAAAGAAGGATGGCTTGTTCTGATTTCTTTAAAGAATCTTCTAGCTGTGACTTTTCAATCTTTCTTTCTTCAAGGACTTTTTCAAGCATATTGACCTCTTTCTTCACAATGGACAGAGATTCAATGTCTTCTTTCATATTATTAAGAGAACTGATTTCCTCAGCTAGAGCCTTTCTTTCATCTTCCCGATTTTTTTCTTCTTCCCATTTCTTTTCATGCTCATCTAATAGATCTGACAGTGATGTAATCTTTGACTTTATTGACTGAAGCTCATGATTAGCCTCATCTGACTCTTTTTTCAAATGATGACAAAGCTCTTCCTGCTGAGCAAGCACGGCTGCTTTCTGGGCAAGATTAATTTTTTTCTCTAGTTGAATGTAAGCTTCCTTCTCATTATGAAGTTCAGTCTTTCTTTTTTCTAATTCTTCTTTAGCCTTTAGCTGTTTTACAACGGTCTCTGCTTCAAATAGCTTTTGCTGAAGTAAATCCCGTTTTTCTTGTTTACCTTTTAATTGATCTGCTAGCTTTGCCAACTCTGCAGCCATACATTCCATTTCTAACTGTAATAAAGGCATGATAAGTGCATCATTTACACTTCCTGCATTCAAATATCCTTTTAGCTCATCATTAAATATAGCAGAAATTTGCTGAATGGCTTGATCCCGGTTTTCTATTTGCTTTTCAACTGATTTCTTTAGATCGACTGCATCTTCCTTTAGCTTTTCTTCGATCCGCTTATACACTTGCGTATGGAAAAGCCGCTGCAAAATGACTTCCTTATCCTTACTCTCTGATGTAAGCAGCTTTCTGAATTCTCCTTGAGGAATCATTAATATTTGCCTAAACTGATTGCTGTCTATAATCATGATTTCTTTAATCTTTTCATCTACATCACGAATATTTGATGCCAGAATTTGCTTTTCTCCATTTTGATTGATCATATACAATTCAGCTTTTGCACCTATCGTTGTATAACCGTCCCCACGTTCCTTCTTCTTCTCCTGTTGAGGGGATCTTGTGATAATAAATGTTCTATTTCTTAAAGAAAACTTAAGTGTTACCTCTGTTAATAATTCATTTCTAGCAAACTGGCTTCTTAATTCAGGCCCATTTCGGTCTTCTCCACTTGCTTTTCCATAAATAGCATAGCTAATTCCATCAAAAATAGTCGTTTTTCCCGAGCCGGTTTTACCAGAGATCACAAACATCGTCCGATTTCCAAGCACTGTAAAATCTATCGTTTCTGAACCTGCATATGGCCCGAACGCCTGCATGATTAACTTTAAAGGTCTCATATAGCTGCACCATCCTTCAAAGCTTTTTCAATGACATCAGCCATAATAGCCTTCTTGTCATCAGTAAATTCCGAAGTTGTCATTTCTTGATAAAATTGCTGAAAAAGTTCAAGCTCAGACTTTTTTTCCTCTTTAACTGAGGTGAAGAACTGTTTCTTTTTCATATCAGTTATATCGATTTTTCGCTCAAGATGCAGAACATTTGGATAGATTTTCCGGAGCTTATTAATGGGATCTATTAAGGCGCCTTCATCATGGAGAATGATTTTCAAATAATCATCAACCATTTGCTTCTCATAAAAACCTGGATCCATTAATTCATCCAAAAACCCTTCTATTTCCCTCATATCTTTTTGTGGAGAAAGTTTACGTACCCGCAAATCAAAATGGCCCTTTTCATCCATTTCGATGATGGACACTGACTTTTCTTGTTTTGACTCCGAAAAAGAATACTTAAGAAGTGAACCTGAATAACGAATCCTATCATGTTTAAGAGCATCTGGGCTATGAAGATGACCAAGTGCTGTATAGGAAAATGGTTCAAATAATTCTGCTCCTACGCATCCAGATCCACCTACAGAAAGAGTTCTCTCCGACTCACTTGTTTTTCCGCCAAGAACAAAAGCATGTCCAACAAGTACATTTGGTTCACTAGGATTCAAAGAATCTTCAATTCTCCCGATAACCGCTTTCATCGCGTCCTGATGAGTATGAATGGTGTCATCTGCGAACAATTGCCGAACAATTCCTGGCTCCGCATATGGGACAAGATAGAAATTAACACCATTAATATGTATTGGCCGAACGTTAGAATCTATCTTACCTGATAAATAAAACTGACTTTTCTTGTACCATGAGCTCCCAAAAGATAAACGTTCTGCACTATCATGATTGCCGCCAATTGCAACTATAGGTGTTTTTAACTCTACATTGATTTTGAACAATATGTCATTGAGCAGTTCAACTGCCTCTGTTGGAGGTATCGATCGATCATATAAATCTCCGGCGATTACAACAGCGTCCGGCTTTTCTTCTGCAACAAGATCAACAAATTGCTTCAAGAAATAGCGCTGGTCTTCTGTCATATAAATTCCATGTACAAGCTTTCCTAAGTGCCAATCTGCTGTATGAATAAATTTCAAAATCTTCACCTTCTTATCTTTATATATTCATAGTCTCAAATACACTCATTATATCAAATTTAAGTTTTTATAGGTCTGGAATAGAAGTATGAGGAATTAATTACTAGGTGGGTTTCGAAAGCGCGAACGTATGTGCTTATTATAGCATAATCTACTGGAATATTTCTTATTTTTAATTAAATTAATTAAATAAAAAAACAGCCCCACAAAGCAGGACTGTTTATGATTTATGATTATAGTTTATTTACGTTAGCAGCTTGTGGTCCACGAGCACCTTCAACAACTTCGAAAGATACTTCTTGACCTTCTTCTAATGTTTTGAATCCTTCAGTTTGGATTGCAGAGTAATGTACGAATACATCGTTTCCGTCTTCACCTTCGATGAATCCGAAACCTTTTTCAGCATTAAACCATTTAACTTTACCGTTTTTCATGTAAAAAAATCCTCCTATAGGCTGTTGAAAGCCTTGTGTTAATTCACCATTCACAACGATTATAGCTTTTACTCCTCATTACTCATCCAAACAAAAGAATTCTTTGGAAATTTAGCTTTCAAAAATATAATACGATGCATAACGGCTGATTTAAATTTAGCATTTTTGGAATTGAAAGTCAATAATTGTGAATTATTAGAATTACTCCTTTAAACGATCAGGAAGCCCCTGAATGGAATTTACGACTACGTCTAGCTTCGCTTCTATTCTGTGCAGCAAAAATAGTGTCACAATGATCGGAAAGCCAACTTCGCTTATTAATGGTAAGAGCTCCTCCATTACTCCGCACTCCTTTCTATAATAATATTAAAAATTTAGCATTTCACCTCCTGTTACTTTCTATATATAGGTGCTATTCCAAAAAAGATATGGCTGCTATGTATTCTTCTATTTCAAAACAAGTTGGGATATAAAACAAGCCAAATTGCTTGAATCACATAATATATATAAACACTGAAATAGGAGGTGACTTTTTTTGAATCTAATTGAGTATTTAAACCAGAATTATATAATGCTAGTACCTGCTCTTTGGGTGTTGGGGTTTGCGCTTAAACAAACACCAGCCATCCCTGATTGGTTGATTATTTGGATACTCTTTATTGTATCAATCACAATCGGAAGCGTGGCATTTGGATTTTCTATAGATGGTCTTATTAACGGGATTACAGCTGCTGGAGTTGCTGTGCTAGGACATCAAATGTATAAGCAAACAATGATTAGAAATAGTTCTAATAAAAGTAAAAAAGGGCAATAAAAATACAAAGGCCTCCGATGAAGAGGCCTTTCCTATTGTCGCAAAAAAATGACCGTTCATTAAAATGAACGGCCAAGTGTAGTTCACAAGACCTAAGGGAGGAGATCTTCCATATTATTTTATTAAATTTGTTCCATTTGGCTTGGACAATCCCTTCCGCATTTTCATTATTTTTTGGTTCTTATTGTATCAAATTTAATTTATTTCATTTTTAAAGGGAACAATCATTTGTACATCATTAAGATGGCCTAATTTTATTTGTTTTCAGAACTGATAGTGCGTCCTTTGTATCGTTAGCAATTGTAATTGGATGTTCAATCTTTTAAAAATGGATATACATGAGTCTCAAAGGAAAAGGCCTGAGGTACAAACATAAACGACTCTGCCCTTTTGCCTAATACTACCGGGTGAATGTTTGTCCGGGATTTTGTCGCTGTTCAATACACCATTAATAATAGAAGGAGTCGCTCCAAGAATCTCCGCAAAATCATGGCAGAGTACATCGAGCTGCTGCAAATTGCTATTATTCTCCATCATTCATCATCTCCTGAAAATTTCCCCATTCAGGATAATGTATTCAACAATGATTTTTAGGAACATAACTCTATAAATAGCCTAAGACTTGGCGTTAAACCTCAATAAAAACAATGTTTATTGCAATAACTTCCTTTTACATATTTTACATTTCTATTTCGGACAAATAATGACATAAAACATGTATAATTAACATTGATTGTATTCTTATGTTAGAAACTAAGGTTTAGGAGAGAGGAAAATTAAATGAAATTCATTAAAGGAATCATAATAGCTATCATTCTATTATTCATGTTAATCATGGGTATTGCAGTACCAATTGCATTAATTGGAACAGTTGTGTTTTTAATTGGGTTATATTTGTCAAATCAAAAGAAAAAGGGAAACATAATCGTCAAGAAACCAGGATTGATTGTTACCGCAGGATTCATCTTGTTTTTAATTCTAGGGGTTTCCTTTGCCGATACTACTGAAACAGCAGATAAAAATAATGATAATCAAGTAGCAAGTACAACTAAACAAAAAGATTCAGCCGAAAAAGAAGCGGCGGAAAAAGATAAGAAAGCGGAAGAAGAAGAAAAAGCTAAAGCAGAAGCAGAGGCGAAAGCAAAAGAAGAGGCAAAAGCTGAAGCGGAACGCTTAGAAAAAGAGAAACTAGAATCCGAACAAAAAGCAAAAGAAGAACAAGCTAGCAGCCTAGGTTTGGAACTGGTGACGATTAGCAGAGTTGTAGATGGGGATACATTCGAAACTTCCGATGGCAGAAAAGTTCGCCTTGTAGGAGTGAATACACCTGAGTCTACTACGAAAACAGAAGAATACGGCAAAGAGGCAAGCAACTATACCACTTCAAAGCTCGAAGGGAAACAAGTTTATTTACAGAAGGACGTTTCAGATACCGATCGCTATACTCGTTTTCTGCGAATTGTTTGGCTTGATATTCCAACGAACGATATGGATGAAAATGAAATTCGAACAAAAATGTTTAATGCTGATCTTGTATTAAATGGATATGCAGAACCTTCTACTTATCCGCCTGACGTGAAATACAGTGATTATTTTGTAAAATTTGCCCGCGAAGCGAGAGAACAGAATACCGGTTTATGGGCATTCGGAGCGGAAGGTACTACAAAGGGTGACCTGGATTCCAAAACAACAGCATCTAGCAGCGGCTCAGCATCTTCATCAAAAAGCACAAATAACAACACAAGTTCAAATACAAATTCGAATACAGGCTCCACTTCCACCGCCCCTTCAAGCAGCGGCAGCGAATCATATAAAAACTGTACGGAATTAAGAAAGGTTTATCCTAACGGGGTTCCTGCTGATCACCCTGCCTATGAATCAAAGCATGACAGAGACAAAGACAATTGGGCATGTGAAAGGTAAAATAAAGCTTTAAAAAACACTTGGAAATTGATATCCAAGTGTTTTTTTATCATGTTTTTAGCAAAAATCTTTTCCTATTGATAAGAAAGTCCGAAATCATACCCATATGCATCTCCATTTTTGTTTCGATACACATAGGATGGAACTTCGCCAAATCCTGGTATATCCCCAATCTCATTGTCTACTGCTGTCTGATTAGCTGGTATTGTAAAAGGAAGTTTCCCAACAGGATTAAATCTCCCTCGAATGACATCTACTAAAGCTTCTGTCTTCACTCCAAAAGTTGCCACAATAGCCGCTGCATTCGGTTCGATTTCATTGATTAACCATGGGCTCCTCATATTAATTGCGGTAATCGTTGGAACCTTTTTCTGAATCTCTATGATTCTGTTTACATTATCAATCCCTGTATCAGGGCCAATTGTGAGCATAGGTTTTCTTTTCATAAAATCCTGTTTAGGCTTCACCCAAACAAAAGCATGGGTTGCATCATCTAATCGATCCGTAATTGTCATTTTTGCATCATATTTTCGAATCTTATCGATAAGATTTTTCGTATTTGACCCATTAGCTCCTCCAGGAAATGCCTCAACATATAGCTTTATTTGACCGATTTTGCTATCTGACAAAGGTAATAGATTGTTCCCATTTCGCAGTAATACAACGGACTTACGATGGGCTAAATCTGCACGTTTTTGAGAGTTTGGGTTATCAACGACTGCCAGTGCTTTTTTCGGATCTATATATGGATTCTCGAAAAGTCCTAGTTTCATCATCTCTGTAAGTAAATAAGTGACGGAGCGATTCACTCTTGCTTCACTAACCAAACCTTGTTTCACAGCATTAATAATAGGAGCAGGATTTGTAACACCAGAAAAAATATTCGTTCCAGCATTTAGCACTTTTGCAAACCTTTGTTCAACAGACAAATTTAGTGCCCCCCAAGCCTTGTCGACTACTGCACTAGTATCAGAGTTTACATAACCTAGGAAACCTAGTTCTTTACGCAGGTAATCATCAATAAATTGTTTGTTTAAAGCAAAGCCAACTTCTTCAAATTGCTGTGTGGCACTAAAATGTGGCAATCCCTGTTCGGCACTCTCATTGCTAGGATATGAATAATAAGGCATAATCGATGTTGTATCTGCAGCAATTGCGGCTCTAAAAGGAGGCATATGATACTTTAGCAAACTGCCTTCAGTTGGGTAAAGATTATATCGTCCTTCTTCAAAATGAGGATCAGTCCCTTTTACTCGTGCTCCACCGCCTGGAAAATGCCTGACTGTCGTTGTTACACTATTATCATTAAGAATATCCCCTTGAAATCCTTTCACAATTCGCCAAATAATGTCTGATGTCAGGGTCGGGTGCTCCCCAAATGTTTCATCGTTTCTTAACCATAGTGGATCAGTCGCAACATCAGCTGAATATCCGAAAAGTTTACGGATTCCTGTAGCCCTAAACTCTTTTGAAGCGATTTGGGCAAATTCCGTTATTAAATTCAAATCGCGAGTTGCCGCAAGTCCTAAAGTGGCAGGCCAAAAAGAGAATTGTCCAGGCTTGTCCATATCTATTTCCCCAGAAGATGTAGGAACCTCAGAATGGTTTCTTGGATTTGAAATAATGACAGCCGGAATGCCTAATCTTGTATTTTCTGCAGCTGCTTGTAGCTGATTATTATATTTGGCGATTACATCGGCACTTGGTGATTCACGAAAAATAAAATAGCGGGTATTTTGATTAATCATCTTATTTGGTAGTTCCAATTTGCCATTTGTAAATTTCGGAAATTCAGGAATAATTAACATTCCTGCTTTTTCCTCCAGAGTCATCCTCGAAACGAGATCTTTAACACGCACTTCATCTGTAAGCTGCCAGTTTTCATATGGATCCAGCTTCTTATTGCCATTTAAATCTTTAAACTGTTTTCCATTGACAGTTATTTTTCCTATCACTCGATACTCCATCTCTGGTTGAGCATTGCCTCTTACCTCTGCACTTACCTGTGGTAAGAAAAGTAAAACGGATAAAAAGACAGCTAAAGAAGAAGTTATCATTTTCTTTGTTCTAACTTTCATTTTTTTCTTCCCTTCCTTTTTATGAAGAATTTTCAACTTCTCTTTTACTGTCTCTTTTATACAGATAATTTATCCGAGATATTAAAATGAATTAGCTATACGGCAACTTGAACCTTTTTTCACGTTTAAAAAATCACCCTCTGAAATTATCCAAATTATAGTACGTGCTCTTTTTCATAAAAAAACAAGCCCGCTTGAAATAATTTCAAGCGAGCTTCGAATCAATCTATTATTTTCAAAAAAGTCTTAGTAGTCTTCCATTTCAGTTCTAAACAGTCTTACCTAGAATTGGATGAAACTAGTTTAGATATTCCTATGTATGTACTACCACCTAAAGGTTTAATTATCATCACGATCTATTGTGATTATAAGTATTTTCTGGCGGGACTGCCTGGGAATCGAACCCAGCTGACCACGCACGGTGGTCACAGATAGTTTTGAAGACTACGGAGGACACCAGTACCCCAATCAGCCCCTTAATTGGACAAGTTAATTATAGTATTTTAAGATATAATGAGCAAGGAAATAATCTGTTTTTTTATATTGATCACTTAACTTGTCTGCAATCTGGCAAGCGATTATAATATAATGAGTATAATGTATTTGAAGGTGAGAATATATGCTTAGTGGATGGTTTTTGTGGTTTATTCTGTTCTGGGTTGTTGTCCTTACGGGTTCTTTTGCCATTGGCGGCTTCTTTATGTTTCGGAAGTTCTTGAAAAAGATGCCTAAAGAAGACGGAAAATCGGATATGGATTGGGAAGAATATTACGTGAATGAATCAAAGCATCTTTGGAATCAAGAAGGAAAAAACTTGCTTGAAGATCTTGTTACTCCTGTACCCGAACTTTTCCGTGATGTAGCAAGGCATAAAATTGCCGGAAAAATTGGTGAGCTTGCAATAAAGGAAAAGGTTTCATCAATCAATGAGGATTTAATTATAAGGGGATATATTGTTGCTACACCAAAACGAGATCATAAATTCTTAAGAAAAAGATTAATTGAAAAAGAAATAAATATGACTCCATACGAACATTTATTTTAACCATTCTCAAAGGGGAATGGTTTTAATTTTACAAATGCCACAGATTTTCACTAATCTGTGGCATTTACATCTTTATTGTTCAATTCAATAAAGTGAAACTTCAA
>NZ_JBALOZ010000004.1:0-654 GCF_036965125.1 Bacillus sp. JJ1503 | reverse complement strand
GTTAATCTGCGATAAACTTAATTCACGCTGCAATTTACGATAGTTCATATACATAGCAACTCTCCATGGAACAATCATCCCAAACGCTAGTATCCAAAACATACCGCTAAGCTCCCCGAGATCAATGGAAGAACTCAAAACCAATTTACCAGCTATTCTTAGTATGAGTAAACCAATTAAGATAAAGGCAAATGCTTTTGACCGCTTTAAATATATTTGATTTTCCCTAATTTCAAATTTAGAGGTTTTGATCAGTAGTAGGGAAAATATCATACCTACTAAAGTAGCTTCCAAGATTTCAAGGGGCGTTACTCTAAAATACGGAAAAATAAACATGAAGGCACCAGTACTCATGAAAATAGGCGGTAATACTATTTTTTTGGCTGATGCTGGTTTTTTTGCTGCCTTCATGCGGAGAAACATGACGAATATAGCCATGCCAATGGCGCCAATTGATGAAACAATAACCATATCCATATTTTTACATCCCTTATCTAATGATGATTTATACTTATTATATCGTAATTCTTTATTTGAAGGAATGAAAATGAAATCAATACTGCCTCTGTTTAATCCGAACTACTCTAGATTTGGATTAAACAGAGGCAGCATGTGCTTACAAATTAACTTAATACTCTATTTACGGCCTCTAGG
>NZ_JBALOZ010000003.1:8956-24410 GCF_036965125.1 Bacillus sp. JJ1503 | reverse complement strand
GTAATTAACCATATAACAAATAAAGTGTAGAGTCAATAGGTGTTTTTATAAAAGTTTGAACTTTGTAAAAGATGTTAAAACCATAAAAAATGACCCCTCCATTATTGGAAAGGTCATTCATAAATCCGAACCATATTATTCTAACAATCTATTCCTCATCACTACCCCTATACCGTCTATATGGAAGCGGATTCCATGTTCGATATTCGAGATCCGCTTTACGCAAAGCTGCAGGAATATCTTCTAATAACCTGTTCGCTACCTCTAGTTCGCGCTCTGCTTCTGATTTATCCTGATACAAAAATTCATCAGATGCTTTTTCCATTGCTCTTTCCACTTTTTCTTTCAAGTTTTCTACAACCATTTCTTGTTGACGATAAATTGATTCTCTAGCTTCCGAAACCCACTCCGGCTGCACGGAACGAAGTTGATCCGTTACATGACTGAATTCTTCATAAATCTCCTTATACACACGGTCCGCATTTTCGCGTGTATCCTTAATGGCTGCTTCTAAATCTTCTATCGTTAGTTCATCCACCACTAAAGGGCGCTTGCGTTTGGAACCGCCAATTCCCTTAGAATGTAGATAATAAGGAAAAATAGACTTTATCGTTTTTCCAACAGGTGCAATTGCAAGCCCTTCCTCATCGACACCTTTAGGCTGCACACCTTGCATGGCAATACGGGCAGATTCTGGTCTTACAATTTCCTTCGGCGGTAAAACGCCATACCGCAGCAGTTCACGGATACCCGTTCCAGAAATATTAATTCGATAGCGCTCATCGTGAGGACATGTTTGTTCTGTTGCCGGGTTATCACAGCGCGTGCAATAAAACACCTCATGAAATAACCGAATATCAATTCCTAGCTCCTCTTTCGTAAACTTATCAAAAATCGTGTGACTTGCATATTTATCATAATAATCACCAACACCCGCATGGTCTCGGCCAATTAAAGCATGGGTACAGCCGTAATTTTTCATAATGAGTGCATGGAGAACTGCTTCACGAGGACCAGCAAAAATGTAGGTCACACGCAATGGCGAAAGAATGGTCCTCTCCTTTGGATAATACGTATCAAGCACAGCTTGATAGGATAACATACGGTATTCATGTCTTGTATATTCACGCTTTGCCATCTCAACTAACGGCTGAACAAATAATCCATCCAGTTCCTCAAGTGCATTGCGATGAATATATTCGTGACCGCGATGCAAAGGATTTGCACCTGTAATAAAGCCAGCAACCGATTTAAATTTTTTCTCCTCATAAAAGAGTTTCCATGTATCTTTCGGTTCGATTCGTATTTTTTCAAATGGCCCCCAATGGACTCGGCGAAGTAACTGAATCGGCCCAGCTAATGCAGTATCACCCATCCTTCGATAGATAGAATCGACACCAGGATGACTGCGGTCAGTCGTACCAAATAGCTGCTGAGCGCGGAAGTTTCGGTCATAATCGAAAATATCTTCTAACTTTAATATAGCTACAGGTTCCTTCGATTCATCAACTAATGCGACCTCATCTCCAACCGATAGAGATTGAATCACATGCTTATTTCTGTCGCCAACAGGTGCGAAGCTTAGCGGCACAGGCCAAACAAGTCCATTTGATAGGCGCCCTTCTATTAATACTGATTTATAGTCCGCTTCATTCATAAACCCTTCATTTGGAGATAGTACACCTGTAGCAATCATTTCAAGCGTTATGACAGCCTCTAAATCAACCATTATAAATGGAAGCAGATTTGCCCGCTCCATTGCTCTATCTCGTTCTTCTCCAGTTAAAACGCGGTTAACTAATTTCCCCCCATGTGGCAGTTGTGGATATTTTGTTACTTTTTCTTCAAAACTAGTCTCTTTGTTCATTACCAATCTATCTCATCCCCCTAAATTATCTGCTTTTCCTGCTTTACTGACTCCCCATGTCAATAAAGCGATTTTCAAATGCACATTTATTCCGCACTTTTATAACCTGTATGCGCCCGGACAGAGACTTCAGCATACCTTTTATAATCATTTTCTTTCGAAAAAATAGTTCCGAGATAACCACCGAGAAAGCCTAATGGCACACTAACAAGTGCAGGATTATCGAATGGGAAGATTGGGTTTCCTACAAATAGAGCGGCCCCTTCAACTGGTGAGAATACGCTAGGACTAATCGATACGAGAATTAATGCTGAGATCAACCCGGAAAAAACTCCCCAAACTGCACCCGAAGTATTAAAGCGCTTCCAATATACTGTGTATAAAATTACTGGCAAATTTGCACTTGCAGCGATACAAAATGCTAAAGAAACTAAGAAGGCTACGTTTAGGTATTGTGCACCTAATGATAATAATATGGATATAACAGACACACCTAATGCTGCATAGCGTGCAGCTAGCATTTGCTCTTTCTCTGTTATCTTTCCTTTTTTAATAATTTGGCCGTAAATATCATGTGCAAATGCAGATGCTCCTGATAATACGAGGCCAGCAACTACCGCTAAGATTGTCGCAAATGCAACCGCTGAAATGAATGCAAATAAGATATTCCCGCCAATTGCCTGAGCTAGTAGCGGTGCAGCCATGTTTCCGCCAGGATTTGCTGCGAGAATCTCACTTTCCCCGACATAAATTGCAGCCCCAAAGCCAAGGAATAATGTTAAAATATAAAAAATCCCAATCGTCCAAGTTGCTGTAATAACCGAGCTTCTGGCAGTTTTCGCATCTTTTACCGTGAAAAAGCGCATCAAAATGTGTGGAAGACCAGCTGTTCCGAGAACTAAGGCAAGCATTAATGAAAGCGTTCCTAGAGGATTATTATATTTGAGTCCCGGATTTAAATAGGCTTCGCCATGACTAGTTGCCGATTTTACTTCAGTAAACATGGCCCCTATATTAAAGTTAAATTTCATTAGTACTAAGAAGGAGATGATGATCATCCCTGCCATCAGAAGGACAGCCTTTGTAATCTGTACCCAACTCGTTGCGATCATTCCACCAAATAGAACGTAAATCGTCATCATAACCCCAACAATTAACACTGCTATCCAATAAGGGATATCGAATAAAAGCTGTATAAGTGCACCTGCACCAACAAGTTGTGCAATCATGTAGAAAAGAACAATGGTAATCGTACTAAGAGCAGCAGCCCCTCTTACTTTTTTCGCATCAAAGCGAGAATTAATCATATCGGCTAATGTATATTTACCGAGGTTACGCAATGGCTCTGCAACTAACAATAATACAACTAAATAAGCAATCAAAAATCCGATACTATAGAAAAATCCGTCAAACCCTTTTAAAGCAATCATCCCTGCAATACCAAGGAAGGATGCCGCCGATAAATAATCTCCAGCTATCGCTAATCCATTCTGCCATCCCGTTAATCCCCCACCCGCCGTATAAAAATCTCCGGTAGATTTTGTTTGTTTTGCTGCAATATAAGTAATAACTAATGTAAGAATAACGATTGCGAGAAAAAGAACAACTACAATCGGATCCATCTACCATTCCCCCTTATCTTATCTGCTCATTAATGATTTGTTCGGCTTCTTTATCAAAGGAAGCTGCTTTTTTTACATAAATTGAACTTATCACCCAAACCATCACAAACTGTGAAACCGCAAAAATCCAAGTCCAAGAAATATCTCCAATTGCTGGGGTGTTTAAAAATGTTGTGTAAGAGGTGAAAATTGGCAATAAAAAGTAAAAAATCATAAAAAATATAGTCATCGGTACTAAAAATTTATTCTTTTTGCTCAAAAATTGTTTAAACTGTGAACTGCTTGTAACCTTTACATAATCTACACTTTTCTCAGTAATTAATTCCCTTTGAGCCAAAATCAACCATCTCCCTCCTTCTATTTATAGATAATTATATATTTTTGAAATATTCTATAAATTGAAATTGGATGAACGGTTGAAAACACAGGGTGAATGGTTATGTATGACTGGTGAATGGTTGTAAACCTGTCGTATTGAACAACTTATCCTTTAAAGATATCAAAAATGGATTTACTTGCAGAACGACTTACAGGGATTTTTGTTCGATTTTTATCTTTTAGAGTTAAATTGCTTGTTCCGTTAAACCATGGGGTTATTTCTAAAACGTGATTCAGATTTACTAAGTAACTGCGATGTGCTCGAAAAAATAAATGACCTGCCAACTGGTCCTCTAAATCTTGTAAAGTCATCCGACTCATAATAACCTTATCCTCAGTATGAATCTCTAAAAGTCGTTTATTTGGTACGGCGTAGTAAATAGAATCAGGTGAGACTACAACCATCCGTTCTCCGTCATCAATTAACATCTTTGATACAATAGTTTGTACCTTTTTTTCCGTTTCTTCACTACTATTCTTTCGGTTCATTATACTTTTGCGTATTCGGTTCATCGTCCTTCGAAATCTCGTCTCGTCATATGGTTTTAATAAGTAGTCAACCGCTTCTACTTCAAAAGCATCCATTGCATATTCATCATACGCAGTGGTGAACACAAATAAGGGAATAGTGGCTGGCTCCTGTTTCAAAATATATTGGGCTGCCTCGATTCCTGTTAAACCCGGCATCTCTACATCAAGAAAAATAACATCAGGCCGATGTTCAGAATATAACTCAATTAATTGTTCCCCCGTTTCCGCGTGTGGAGTGAGGATAACTCCCTTCTCTTCCTTCAATAAATATAGCAATTCCTTTCTCGCCATCATTTCATCTTCAGCTATCATCGCTCGAATATTCATCCCAACACCTGCTTTTCTTCAAATTGATTTGAAATTGGAATCGAAAACTTCACTTCACTTCCCCCATGGGATAAATTTCGAATATGCAATCTCGCCGAATCTCCTAATAAATGGACTAATCGTTGGTTCACATTATAAATACCTGTCCCACCATTATTATGACTTACTAATGGCTGTAGACTTACAATCGGTAAAATATGTTGAGGAAAACCGCTGCCATTATCCCGAACTAGAACAGCAAGCCTCCCATTCTCTTTTTCTATCAAAATTTCAATCTTTGCACCATCTGTTACATTCTTTAAACCATGTTGAACCGAATTTTCAATCAATGGTTGAATGCTCGATGGCGGAATATAAATATTTGAAAGATCAGCTGGCTTTATAAAATCAATTTGTAATCTTCCTTTAAATCGTTCTTGAATAATAGAAGTATAGGCTTCAGCATGTTCACACTCTTTTTCTAGTTCAACTAATGATTTCGATACTAAGCGTAAATTAAACCTCATATAGCTTGCTAATTGCAGTGTTAGGAGACGAGCTTTCAATGGATTTTCCCGAAACAAACCGGCAATTAATTGAAGGGTATTAAACAAAAAGTGTGGATTGATTTGTGCTTGTAAATTCCTTAACTCTGCATCTCGAATATGTGCCTTTAGTTTTTCCGCCCCAAGCATGTTCAATTGATCTGAAATAAGTTGTCCTAGCCCTTGTGCCATCATCATTTCAACAGGAGAAATATGCTCTGCTTTACGGAAATAGAAAGCAATAAGATACGTTACATTATCATCTTCTATTATAGGAATGAAAATAGCTGCCTCAAGGCTGCAATTTTTATGAGTACACATTAAATCTGATTTCACGTGTGTAACTTGGATCTTTTTCAATTTAATCGACATTTGTGCTGGATGAGCCGTAATTGCATCCCCAAAATGATGATGCTCTTTACCCAATCCTTTATGGGCTAATACCTCCTTTTGATCTGTAATGGAAACAGCAGCAAGTCTAAGGCGACTATATAATAATTTTGCCAAGCCATTCGCAACGTCAATAGGTGAGTCTTTTTTTAAAAATGGAAGTGCCTCTTTAGCGATGGTTAATGCTTGTTTCGATGCTAGCGCTGCCTCATTTTCTTGTTCGCGTAAAACAATTCCGATCATCGCTGTAAAAATGGCAATCGCTGTACTATTCGATAACACGAGTGGTAAGCCAATCGTATTGACAAGTGTAATCATATCTAGTCGATCTGTGTACATAATAAGAAATAATTGCATGTGTAAAATCGGGGGAAAAACCCCAATAAATAGAGCCTTCAGCGGAGAGATAACACGTTCGTTGGAAAAAAATCTTGCTGTTAACCCTGCCAGTAAACCTGAAATAGGGTTGACGAGGGCATTCGCCATTCCCCCAACACCGCCAAGAAACAATAGATGAATCCCAGTAATGACCCCAGCTCCAAAACCAAGTGTCGGACCACCTAATAAACCGGCAATCACAATCGCAACAAGGCTCATGCTAACAATTAAGTGATGATCCTCTACTGGAAAAATAACTAACTGATGACTGATGACTCCATCCTCATGTATGACAATCCCTGTAACCGTACTAGCTATTCCAAATAAGCCAAACACTAATGCATGAACGAGCGACATCTTCACACTATAATTCCGGTAAACCAATGACCTGAATCCAGGGGTCCGTGTCATCACAAATGCAATAATTAGAAGTAGTCCCAAACGTTCGAATAAAATAATCGTTAAGCTTTCCATTTCTTTTCTCCCCTTAAAGAAATGCCGGTCTGCGATTGTATATAAAACTTGTTAAATTCTGTTATTGAATCGGATTGCTTACTTGAAAGAATGGTTCCCAAATATGCACCTAGAAAGCCCATTGGAATTGTTATTATACCTGGATTATATAGAGAAAACACAGCCTCTCCTCTAATCCATCCATCATCTGGATTCATAATGTAAGGACCTAAAACAACGAATAATAAAGAAGCAGCTAGACCAGTAAACATACCCGTAATGGCCCCCACTTGAGTAAAGCGCTTCCAATAAATAGTTAATAAAAGAACCGGGAAAATACTTGATGCGGCAACAATAAATGTCATCGAAACGAGAAAAGTTACATTAATGGTCTCCAAATTTAACGCAAATAAGGTGGAAATCAATCCGATTCCCAATGCCGACCACCGTGCTGCCCTCAATTGCTCCTTTTCTGTTGATTTCCCTTTTTTCAAAATATGATGGAAAATATCATGGGAAAAAGCAGTTGTGGCGGAAATAACAAGCCCTGCAACGACTGCCACAATAGTTGTAAAGGCAATCGCAGAAACAAATGCCAACAAGAAGTCACCACCAACCGCCTTTGCAAGTAATGGTGCAGCTAAATTTCCAGTAGGGTCAAGTACCATTAGCGAATCATATCCTAAGAATGCGACAGTCCCAAGGCCTAAGACGAGTGTCATTAAGTAAAAAATCCCAATAATCCATGTTGCGCTTATTAGTGACCTGCGAACCTCAAATGTATTACTTACCGTAAATAGGCGTATTAAAATATGAGGCAATCCTGCAGTCCCAAGCACTAAAGCAAGTTGCAGCGAAAGGAATTCCAATGGGTTATCAAATAAATTTCCAGGGAGGAAGAAACTCTCTCTTAAAGGCGTACCTGTTTTTACTTCTTCAATTAACTTCGCAACATCCCAATTGAAATGAGAAAAAACGATAAGTGTGAGAAGAAATGTTCCTGACATAAGAAGAACGGTTTTCACAATCTGTACCCAAGAAGTCGCAATCATCCCACCCATAACCACATAGATCGTCATTAATCCCCCAATCACAATGACTGAAATAGAATAATCGATATCTAGCAGTAATCGAAGTAAAAATCCTGAAGCAACAAGTTGAGGAATCATGTATAGTATGGAAATGATAAATGTACAAAATGCCATAATTAAACGCATCTTCTCACTTGGAAATCGGGAACAAATTACGTCTCCAAGGGAATATTTACCTAAACGATGTATAGGTTCAGCAACTAAAAATAATACAACAAGATAAGAAACTAAAAAGCCAATGGAATATAAAAAACCATCATAGCCACGAATTGCAACCATCCCAACTATACCGAGAAAGGAGGCTGCACTAATGAAATCGCCAGCTATAGCCATTCCATTTTGAAAACCTGTTAACGTCCCTGCAGCAATATAAAACCGATTAGTTGTTTTACTTCGCTTGGCTGCCCAATATGTAATAATCAATGTACAAACAATGATATAAATAAGAAATAAAAAATAAGTAGGATTCAAAGCGATTCCTCCCTATCGATACCTTCCATCTGTCGTTCAATGTTTTTAGCTGTTTTATGATAAAACCAACAGAAGATCCATGTCATCGGAATTTGTAAAAATGCATACAACCATGCCCAAGAAATATTAAAAATAAAGCTTGGCCGAGTCATCACATTAGGAATAAAAGTAAGAGATAACGGAAGCAAAAAATAAAACAGTAATGCAACAGCCAAAGCAGGCGCCATCAACTGCTTTCTCTTACGAATTAAATGCAAAATTCGCTCCTCCATTTATCTTCCTCCTGTTTTCTGAAAAGTCAGCAAAATAGTTCAATTCAAATGATACATGAAGGACTTAGGCTTGTAAAGTTGATACTGATACTGAAACTCTATCCGTTTCGGCTTTGATTCCAGAAAACAGTTTTTAACTCAAAATTAGCGAAAACCTTTATCTATTTATCCTTTACCTGATACGGAGACCATTGAGGCTTCGGTAATCGATACAATTTGTTTTGCTATCTTACAATAGAAAAAAACCGCATAATACAAATAATGGAGAGCGTTCCCGCTCTCCATTATTCTTTAGTCTATAAACTTGATATTCTCTGGATTAGCTCCCTTGACATACTCAAATTCAGCAACATTTTCAAATCCTCTAATTTCTGTAACCTTATCTCCCTCAATGATGACTTTTGAAATTTTTGTTCCTTTAAAATCAACAATTGTACCATTATACTTATTTTTAGGTTTAATCGTAACTATTGTGTATGCAAATCCTTCCCCATGGAATTCTGCATATTCACCTGTGAATACAACACCATTTTTGATTTCTGATTTTTCATCAAGTGTGATTGAAACACTTGGATCATGAATCATTAGTTTTCCAGTTTTGTAATTTTTATAATCATATATTTTTTCAGGAACAATAGGCTCTTCCTTCGTTTCTTTATTTACTGATGTAATAAATTCCATATCCCAGTAAATATCAGAACTTGTTGGACGGTCCTGATGAACTTCAGCCGCTAATACGTTTGTTCCTTTAACTAAATGAGCTAAATCTGCTGCGTCTAATGTAAATGTTTCATATCTACTTTCATCAGCAACATTTGACCCCGATAAATCTGATAAATACTTGTCATATCCAATTTCGCCTTCTGGTAGATTGTGTCTGCCAATTTCATGTCCGTTCAAGTACAGAATGACACTATCGTCAATCCCGAAGTTAATATGACCAACATCACCAATCTTAGATAAATCTTCTACTTCAAATGATGTTCTAAAATAGTAAGTTGGAATTTTATTACTTGCATCTGGGCCATAGTTTATCACTGTATTCACTCTACCAAACATTGGGCGATTTTCTGATGCAGAATATCCAAGTGGTGCTACACCGCTCATCCAGCTACTGTCATCAAAGTCAGGTGCTCTCCATGCTGTACCTTGATCAGATCCATCATCAAGATACTTCCAATTACTCCATTTTTCGAAAATAGTTTGTTCTGCATGCTCAACGATTTGAATGGTCACTTTTTCTGTTTCAAAGGCTTTTCCTTCATTTGTTACTTCAGCCCATACTTGTACTTTTACAGGCTTGGCACCTTCTCCAACTGTTACCTTGCCATCTTGAGAAATAGAAAGTTCACCTTCTGGGCTTGTTTTATACGTAATGTCTTCGAAAGCAATATCATACACGCCACCATCAACATTTTTACCTGTTACATTAAGTGAAACTTCTGGATAGAATGTTGACGGTTCTGTTGGGACCACATTACTAGATGCTTCAAGAGAAACTGACTCAAGTGCTGGAAGTACAACTTCAATCGAAGGATCTTTAACGATTTTATAGGAATCTGTTACTTCCATTGTATCTACACGATAAGTCGTAAATGCTAGACTCGTTGGCGTTACTTCGATATTCGTAAATGTTGGTACTCTTAATTGTGATCTGTCTGCTGAATAAAATTCAGGGTCTTTTAAATTATAATATTTGCTACCACTTGATGAGTTGGCGGTTAAGTACAATGTACCTTCTGGATTAATCACACTGCCATCTTCGGCAATCATTTGGTTCTTCAATGGTTGAAGATTCTTCATTTGATATGTTCTTACGTAAGAATGATCATGTCCCATTAGTACAACATCAATATTTAATTTATCAAACGTTGGAACAAGGTCTTCTCTTAATTTAATAATGCCTGCTTCTAAAGAATGGCTTGCTGCGCTGTAAATGGAATGGTGGAAAACAACAAATTTCCATTTGAAATCCCGATCTTTTGTCGCTTCAATTGTTTCTTCCATAAACTGAGTATGCTCAGCTGCATTCTTATTATTTGAGTTCAAGTTCATGATAAGCGTATCGCCATATGTAAAATAATAATCTCCACCTGCATTATTTGAATTACCTAGTGCTGGATTTTGATATGGTGTATTAAAATGATATTCATAGACTCTTGAGTTATCGTGGTTACCAATTGTTGTTGCAGTTGGATATTGTTTCAATTTTCCTGGTGCAAAAAATCCTGCATACTCTTCTTCTGAGTTTGCATCATTTACTTGATCCCCTGCTGATTGAATAAAGCTTGTATTCGGGAATCTTTCAATTGCTTTATTTAACGTGCTTACCCATCCCTCAGTGTCTTTGCCAATATTACCTGAAGAACCGATTTGTGGATCTCCCGTAAATAGGAAATTATATGAATCTGTTTTTTGTGTTTTAAAGCTATACGATTCTGACCATTTTCCATTGCCATCGCCTAAACGATAGACATATTCTGAAGAACCTTCAATATCTGTTATGGTCACTTCATTTGCTTGGTATCCTGAAGATGCTGGTTCTAGTGTTGCTGTAACGGTTTTTGCAGTTTCAGGTTTGCCGTCTGTGACCTTTGCATACTCAATAACACCCGGTACATCTGTTTGTGGAGAATACCATGAGAAATTGTACTTTGTTTCATCAGCCCCTGGTGCAAAAAAAATATAAGATGCATCATAAACAGTTGGATCTACATAAATTGATTTAAATTCCATATCAAAAAATACATCTGAACTAGAAGGTCTGTCCTGATGAACTTCAACAGCAAGTACGTTCGTACCTTTTACAATATAGGACATTTGTTCATCAGTTAAATTAAATATTTTATCATTAATTTCACTTGCATCATTTAATCCAAAATCCTGAACATAGTCATCGAATTTAATCTCTTCACCTTCTGGAAGATTAAATCTAGCAATCTCTTTTCCATTCAGGTAAATGATAGCACTGTCATCAATGCCAGCTGTGATTACACCTGAAGTACTGATTTTTGATAAATCCTCTACTTCGAATGTCGTTCTGAAATAAGATGTTGCATGCTTGTTTTGCGAATCGCCTCCATAATCAATGATCGTTGCGATGTTACCAAAAGTTCCATGCTTCTCGCTTGCTGGATAGCCTAATGGCGCAGCTCCATTTTTCCATTCGCTATCATTAAAATCATTTTCCTTCCATGCTCTACCTTGGTCGGTTCCATCATCAAGATATTTCCATACACTTCCTCTGTCCAGTAAAAGCTCGTCTGACTGTGCTTCAGCTACTTCCGCCACCGCTGTTCCTACATATGGACTTAAGTTTGAAAGTACCGTTAGTAACACGAGGGAAAATACAAAGAAACAACGCAAAGATTTGTTTTCTTTCAGTACGGATATCACTCTATCAACTCTCCATTCTATTATTTTCCTTCGACACAAATCGATCGAAGTCAAAGCTAGCATACAAGCATATTGTTATTAATCTGTTGACACAATATTAACTTTCTGTAAATTGGATAAATTGGGATAATATACCCTAGTCCTTCGTCTCGCTTTTACATATCCTTCAAATACTAAAGACCTAAAAAACGCTGTAGATTAAATCCACAGCGTTTTTCAATAATACTGGTCATCTATGAAACTACTTACTACTATAAAGTATCCTATAAAAATACCGTCTGACTTGCTCACGATAAATAAATGTTTTTATGTATTAGTTTCACTACTTTTACGCAAGAGCTCTTTTGCAAAGTCAACAAGTCGATGTGCTTCTTCGGTCCACAGAAAATTCACATCCAAAGCATCAGGGCCTAGACGGAATCGATCCAGTGCGTCAGCATCCTTGAAAATCTGATACAGCGGTATGGCCCGTTCACTTAATCTAGACAACTTATTAATCTCTGACAAACCAAGCGAATCATCCTGGTCATAGTAAAAGGTAATGTAATAGGTTTGCTCATCAAATGGCAAATCGTGCTCACGGCAATAATAATCTACTCTCAAAATTTGTGAAACATTGAGCATAAATATTTATAGCTAATCAGTTACTGTTAATTTAGCCAGTGCCTCTGAGTTAAATACTGCTCCGTTACAATACATGTCATAGGCGACCATTTTAGTAACATCCAAAGCATTTTTAGTGTCTGTTACCATTTGGTGACCCGACTCACCTTGACCATTATTCCGTATCCTAATCCTACGTTTCCGAATACAATTGGATTTGTAGCAGTAAGAGAATTAGTTACGATAACTTTGGCTCCAAAAAGCGTATATGTGAGTTTACCGTTGACAAATCCATTCTGCATATAAAAATGACCGGCTGCATCTTTCAATTTCGAAATTACATTAAATGCTTCTCGTTGCATATAGAATACAGAACCCGACAGATAATCCGGATGAATTGAATTGTAAATGTCCATTAGTTGAATGATAAATAATTTTAACAATGAATAAGTTTAGATAAAAAATGAGGTAATTTCCCCTATTGGTGGAAACTACCTCCTTCTTAAAAAAATATTGAGTTGTCTTTTGTGGTAGCTAAAATTAGTAACAAATTAAAGACTCTAAACCCCTCGGGTAGTATGTCAACATTTCCATCCCATCTTCAGTTACAAGAACAGTATCAGAATGTCGGAATCCTCCAATCCCTTTAACATATATCCCAGGTTCAACTGTAAATACCATACCAGGTTTCATCATTGTGTGGTCACCCAGATCGAAGAATGGTGATTCATGAAATAATAAACCGATCGCATGGCCAGTGTGATGGCGTGTTAATTCCGTTAAATTATTCTCATGAAAATAGGATTGAACTGCCTCCTCAACATATGAGACTGGCTTTCCTGGCTTAATGTGTTTGAAAGCCACTTCTTGTGCTTCGAACATAAATTGAAAATACTTTTCTTGATCTTTACTTACATCTTGGACAAACATAGTCCTTTCTAATTCACTTTTATATCCCCAGATACTTGCTGAAGACGCAGTCACTAACGTGTCTCCTGATTTTAATATAGCATTCTGTGTAACAGCATGAGGATAGGCGGACATTTCTCCAACTTGTCCCCGAAATAGAGCAAAAGCAGTTTCGCCATGCGGTTTATAGTCTGGTCCTAAAGTTTCAATCATAGATATTGTTGACTCAGTACTTGCTCTACTCGTTATTTCGAGTTCGCTCACCCCTGGCTTAGAGTACTTTTGGAGTAAACGATGTGCTAAGTTTCCCCATCTACAGGACTCATTGATTAATTCTATCTCTTCTTTGGATTTGATGGACCTTAACTCAGGAACAAAGTCGATAATGGATTTAAAAACCTTCGCTTGTATTAACTGATCAATAGTCGGACCACGATAGCCCGCGGGTGAGCCATAGCCTATACTATCGACTCCAACTCTTTTCCCTTGAAATCCTGCTGCAATTAATTCCTCTTTAAAATATTCCATCGGATGTTTTATTCCAGGGTATTCAGGATAGGAATGAACAAAATCGATTTGGACTGAAAAATCTTCAGCATGAGCTTCCTCTAAATAGGGCACAAATAAATGGGTTTTTTGATAATGATCAATAAAAAAGGCAATTGGCCGTTCCGTTGGAGAAAAATAAAATCCCGTTAAGTAAAAGATGTCAGTAGGGCTAAAAAGAATAGCACAGTCTAGTTCTTGTTGTTTCAGTTTATTCCAAAACCTCTCTTGCCTTGAAATAATTTCTTTATTTGAAATGGATAATCTCATAGTTACACTCCATTTATTATTGATATAGATGGCAAGCAACAAACCGTCCTGGCTCTATTTTAGTCAGTGCTGGCGTTTCTACTTTACAAATCTCCATGCAATTTGCACATCTTGTATGAAACGCACATCCTTTTGGTGGATTGGCAGGGCTTGGAACATCTCCTTTTAAGATAATTCTTTCCTTCTTTTGGATAGCATTTACTTCTGGTGCAGCAGAAATAAGGGCATTCGTGTAGGGATGAAGTGGATTAGAAAATAAGTGTTCTTTTTTTGCAAGTTCGACAATTTTCCCAAGATACATCACGGCCACACGATCTGAAATATGTTCACAAACGGACAAATCGTGAGTAATGAACATGTAGGTTAATTGATATTGTTCTTGGAGATCTTGCATTAAATTAATAACCTGCGCTTGAACGGATATATCAAGTGCAGAAACGGGTTCATCCGCAATAATTAGTTTTGGATTCAACACTAATGCCCTTGCGATTCCAATTCTTTGGCGCTGTCCGCCACTAAATTCGTGAGGATGGCGTTTAGTGTAGCTAGGGTCTAATCCAACTTTATTCATTAAGTCAAATACTTTTTCTTTCCTTTCAATACTAGATCCGATATTATAAACCTTCATCGGCTCTAACAAGGTTCTTTCAACAGTCCATCTTGGATTAAGAGAAGCGTATGGGTCCTGAAATATCATTTGAATATCTTTTCTAGTTGCTCGCATTTCATTTTTCGAAATGGTTGTTAAATCTTTTCCTTCTAAATTAATTTTACCCTCCGTCACCTCAAGCAACCGGACAATTAATCTAGCCATAGTGGATTTACCACAACCACTTTCACCCACAATTCCAAGTGTTTCTCCTTTCATAACTTGAAAAGAAACATCATCTACTGCTTTGACTGCTCCAACCTGTTTAGAAAAAACTCCCTTTTTAATTGGAAAATACTTTTTTACATTTGATACTTCTAATAAACATTCGTTATTTTGCAGTTTCGATAATGTCATTTGTATCCCTCCGCCACGCTTCTGATGCTAGCCAGCAAGCTGATTCTTGACCACTTTTTACTGTCATTAATGGGGGCATTTGTGTATGACATTCATTCATAACATAAGAACAACGATCAGAAAATCGACATCCCTTGCCCCAATTCACTGGGGCAGGTACTTGCCCTGGGATAAAGTTTAAACGATTTTCTTTCTGCCCCTTTTTAGGAAGTGATGCTAATAATCCTTTTGTATAAGGATGGGAAGGGTTGGTTAATACATCCTTTACAGATCCCGTTTCAACAATTTTTCCAGCATACATGACAACCAATCGGTCGCAAACCTCTGATACTACTCCTAGATCATGTGTGATAAGAATCATGGACATGCCTTTCTTCTTTTGGAGGTCTTTCATAAGATCAAGTATTTGTGCTTGAATCG
>NZ_JBALOZ010000003.1:0-8918 GCF_036965125.1 Bacillus sp. JJ1503 | reverse complement strand
CTTTGCCTCATTCCACCTGATAGTTGATGAGGATAGCTATGGTATATTTCATCAGGACGGGGAATTCCAACTAGTTTTAATAAGTCTACTACTTTTTCTTTTCGTTCTTTTTTCTTAAGTTTTTTATGAATTTTTAAGGATTCTCCTATTTGGTCACCAATACTATAGACTGGATTGAGTGATGTCATAGGTTCTTGAAAGATCATACTGATTTGATTGCCGCGTAGTTTTCTCATTTCTTTTTTTGGTAAATCAAGAAGATTGATTCCATTAAAATCAATCTTCTCGCCAGATACTGTTCCAGGTGGTTTAACGAGTCCCATAATAGAGAGTGAGGTAACGCTTTTCCCGCAACCGGATTCACCGACAATCCCTAGTGTCTCCCCTTTCTTTACATGAAACGAAATTCCATCTACTGCGTTGAAGGGAGTTTTTTTAGAAAAAAATGTTGTTTTTAAATTGTTAACTTCTAGGATGTTCGTGCTCAAGAATCCCTCCCCCTTTATGAACCCGTTTTTATACCAGTATTTTGCTGCAGACTGACATCCATATAGTCCACTAACTGTTGAATAATTTCATCTGTATGAGCCATTGAAATAGCATGATGAAGCAGGTAGTTAGGAGAACAATACACACCTTTTCCTGCAAGTGTTTCAATAAACTTCGCATAATGTTCCTTTTTGCTTTGGGTTGCACTTCTGTAATCAACGATTTCTTGATCGGTAAAATACCAATGGAAATGTCCGCCTCTTCCTTGCATTCTTGCTTTTATTTGATATTTATCTGCGATATTAGCAAACTCTGTAATTAGTTTTTCCGTTTTAGTTTGGAGCGTCTGGAATACTTTTCTTTCCTCGTAAATCTCCAGAAAGGCCAGTGATGCTGCTAAAGAAAGCTGATGGCCATTATACGTTCCAACAAAAGAGCATGTTCCTTTACCAGGTGTTACCGTTTCAAAAATGGCTGATTTCCCTGCTAAAGCAGCTAGCATATAACCGTTACTAATCGCCTTACCAAATGAGGACAAATCAGGTGTCACTCCATAATACTCTTGAGCGCCACCAGGTGAATCTCTAAATCCGGTTAATAACTCATCAAATACAAGAACAATATTTAATTGGTCACATAATTTTCTCAATCCTTGTAAGTATTCTTTTTTGGCTGGAATATAACCGATATCAATCATAGTTGGTTCAATAATTAAAGCAGCAATTCGGTGTTTGTTTTTAGTAAGTAACCGTTCAGCTGTTTCCAGGTCATTATAAGGAAGAACAAGAGTACTCTTTACCACATCCTCAATTAGTCCAGATGCACCTGGAAGTGAATTCGGTTCGGATTTATCTCCCGCCTTTTGCAGATCTGGCCAAGTACTCACGTGGACAGCATCGTGCCAACCGTTATATGCTCCTTCAATGACTGCGATATCGGATTTACCTGTATATGTTCTTGACATTGCCATTGCATGCATAATAGCTTCCGTACCAGTATTGGTGTAACGAATTTTCTCAGCTGTAGGAACGAGAGAAAGGAATTTCTCGGCTGTTTTTATACTTAATTCTGTTTCCACTCCGGTAACAATTCCTGACGTACTGTAATATTGGATTCGTTCATTAAATTCTTGATCATTATGACCAAGAATGATAGAACCATTCCCCATGATGCAATCAATATAGCGATTGCCATCGACATCCGTTAGATATGCTCCTTCACCCTTTTGGTAATAAATGGGGTGAGGATTTCGAAAACGTGAATTCGAATTAACACCACCAGGTATTGACGTTACTGCTCTTTTATATAGCTCTTCTGATTTTGTAAGTTGCATTATAGACACTTCCTATCTAAATTGTTTAACTGTATCAGCGGATAACATGTTTTTATATAAAAAGTCATAGAATTCTACTTTTTTATTTTCAGGTAAATTAGTATATACCTGCTGAACTGCTTCATTACCTCTCCAATAGGAATAAATAAATGGAGCTCTTAGATTGTGTTTAAAGAAACGAAGTCTCGATTCAATCCAATTTTCCTCAGCAAATGCAAATTCTCTTAAAAATGCAGCTACCTCTTCATCTGATTTTTTCTCCGTATGAATCATATGGGCTGCATTTATTCCAGAGGTGGATTTAATTTCTTGGTATAATTGATAGATTTCATCATCAATCGTATGAACCCAATCAATAAAATGAATTCCATTGTCACCAATTCCCTCAAAAATAGAGCTACTTGCCGTGTTTGTTATGACTAATGCCGCATCTAAAGGAATATCACCAGATTTTACTCCTAACTCCCTAATCTTCATATGGGTGGTGTGTCCTGGAAAAGACTCATGACATACTAAATGCTTCAATGATTCATACGTGTAGGATAAATCACCATTAATATACATTTTTCCGCCAGGATAATCACAGTAGGCGCTATATGGAACACCGTAAACGACTACAGGGATAACTTCTGTATCTTCCATTTCCTTAAACATCTTTTGAACGACTCGTTCTTTACCTTGTAATAGCAGGTCTTTTAAAACAGATTCAATTTGCTGTGAAGGAACATGTTGTGTTTGTTCCCACTTCCTTACTTTTTCTAGTAAGGATCCCGTCAATCCTTTTTTGGATAATAGGCTATTCAATTTTTGGTGAAGACTTTTTCTTTCAGCAAGTGTAAGGGGATTCTCGTTTACATATAATAATCCCCTTACTTTTTCTCTGAAAGGAATAGATTCACCACTACACCATTTTGCGAGTATCATTAATGAACCAATTTGTTGTTGCATGTAATTTCTACGAACCTCGGATTGAATATTTACATATTTGTTTCTTAAATCCTCTAAATCTGAAAATATATCATTCCAAGTGCGATAATTATTTGGAGTTTCATTAGTCAAATTAACTGGAACTAATCCTTCATTATCTAAGGACTCTTCCGTGGTTAATGAAATATTTTTTCGATAAAACCTATCCATTCCAAGAACAACTTTTGTATAGTATTGGGATAATTTGTGATCTAAATCCTCAAAAAGGACCGTTTGAGTACTCATTAATTTTTCTCCGCACTATCAAGATTTCCTAACATAAATCCAAAATCACCAGGGTCTACTTTATGAAAGAGGCCTCTCGTTAAAATCACCAAGTTTTTTTGAAAAGGTGTGCGAATGACCTCAAGTTCTTCGAAAGTTCTTGGATTAAATGTCCGTGCGAGAACTTGATTACCCTCAATTACTGTTCCAACTGAACTAAAATCAAACTCTGGCACCATAATTCCTCCTTGTATTGGACGAATAGTGGCAATCTCAGTCATAACCTTCTGTTCAGGTGCAGGAGTCATCTCCCCAGGAATCATTTTCAATTTCTTCATTACATTAAATATTCCTGCAACGCCTCTTTCAATATCCCTGTCATAGTTCGGACCCCCTCCAACCTCGACAGTAATACTTGGGATTCCTTTTCCTATTGCATAAGTAGCTGTTGTTCCTTCGTATGGATTGGAAGGACGATACAGGATTGGAAAGTTAAACGCCCTTGATAAATCTTCATCATTCTGAATGTATACATAATCAACAATTGGAATAGCTCCACCGGCGTGCAAGTCAATAAAAACATCAATATGATCTAAAAAGTTCTCTACCATAGAATGGGCGAGTTGTTCTGTTACCCAGCCATTTTTATTTCCTGGAAACAAGCGATTCATATTGTTCATATCAAGGGGTGTATTTCGGGTCATGCTTTCAAAAGCAAGAGGATTGGCAACTGGGAGCAGCTTTACGACCCCAGATAGATTGCTTTCATCTAATCTGTTATAAACGCGTCGAATAATTTCCGCCCCTATAATCTCATCGCCATGCACTAATGCTGAAATGCCAAGTACAGGCCCTTCTTTTACACCGTGAATAGTATGAATCGGTAATGAAAGTGGATTTCCATTCGATAAATGTGTAACAATAACCTCTTTATATTCGCGTGTAGATGTAACTGTCATGATAATTCCTCCTTAATTAATTTCGTTTTAGTTTTGAATCCGTTAAATCTCTAATCCCATCACCTAATAAATTAAATCCTAAAACAGTAATCATAATTGCCATTCCAGGATAGATTGACAAATAAGGGGCTTCCCGAATAAATTTCATTCCGAAGGCCAATGTCCATCCCCAACTAGATTCCGGTGGTTGAATCCCTAATCCCAAAAAGCTAAGTGTTGCTTCGGAGACAATGGCTGTACCAAGTCCTAATGTAGCGACAACGACAATCGGGGCTAAACAATTGGGCAATACATTAAAGAAGATAATCCGAAAGTCACTTGATCCAATCGTTTTTGCTGCCTGAATATATTCCTCCTCTTTTATAGCAAGAACATTGGCTCGGACAATTCTAGCGTAATTTGTCCAGTATACAAATCCCAAAGCTAATATGACATTTTCTATACCTGGTCCTAGTGCTGCAACAAGTGCGATGGCTAAAAGCAATACAGGAAACGATAAAACAATATCAACTATGCGCATAATAATTGTGTCAACCCATCCACCGTAATATCCGGAAATTAATCCAAGGGTTACCCCAATGACCATAGCTATAGCCACTGATATTAAACCGACTTGAAGGGAAACCCTTGCTCCATAGATCAATCTAGTAAACAAATCACGTCCAAATTGATCGGTTCCTAAAATATGTCCATCTTTCATTGGAGTAAGAAGACGATTTCCCATCTCCATTTCATATGGGTCATGAGTCGATATGAGAGGTGCAAAAATCGCACAAAATATAACAATTAAAACGAATATTCCTCCTATTAATACTGATTTACTTTTAGTCAAAAGATGAAGGAATTCTCCTAATTTAAACCTCTTTTTGGGTAAATTATTTGTTTTGTTTTCCGTTTGGAATTGATTTGAAAGCTCCATCACCTCCCTCCTTAAGCTTGTTGGATTTTTGGATTGATAACGGCATATAGGATATCTACAATCAAGTTAATCAAAGCGAAAATAAGCGCAATCATTAATACACAGCCTTGAACAACTGGAAAATCTCTCTGACTAATCGCTGTTATTACTAATCGACCGATACCGGGCCACGCAAATACTGTCTCAGTTACAATCGCACCACCAAGTAAATTTCCAAATTGGAGCCCTACGATTGTTACAACTGGGATTAAAGCATTTCTAAAAGCGTGCTTCATGATCACAATAAATCCTCTAACTCCCTTTGCTTCAGCTGTTCGAATATAGTCCTCTTTCAATACTTCAAGCATGGCTGAGCGGACCATTCGAGTGATTAATGCTGCACTCATGACACCTAGAGTGAACGCCGGTAAAATTAAATGCTTAAGGCTATCTACCACATAGTAAAGGTTTCCGGACTGAATTGTATGCCCGATGGCTTCATATAAAGGCTCTCCCCTTCCGAAAGAAGGTAGGATATTTAAGTTTACTGAGAAGCCAATAATTAATAGTAGACCGAGCCAGAAAACAGGCATAGAAACCCCAAGTTGAGCAAAAAACATGCTAACGTAATCGAGCCATGAGAATTGTTTTGCAGCTGATAGAATCCCTAATGGAATAGCAATAATTAGCGCAATGACCATAGCGATGAGAGCTAGTTCGATGGTTGCTGGTAAATGCTTGAAAATCAGTGTAATCACGGGTGTATCTTGAAAAATCGAAATTCCTAGATTTCCTTGAAACAGGTTTTTAAGGAAAACCATTAACTGAATATAAAGTGGTTCATTTAATCCCATCACATTTCTTAATCGTTCGAGATCCTCAGGTGTTGCATCTTGGCCAAGCAAGGTCAAGGCAGGATCACCTGGTATTAAGTGCAAAAGAAAGAATACAAGGATGGATATCCCTAATAGTACGGGTATAAATTGTAGAAATCGTTTGATTATAAATGTTGCCACTTAGACCACTCCTGACTTTAAAGGAAAGGAGGGATCTCCCCTCCCTTATTTCAGACTTAATTTGATATTTCAGCCATTTTTAGTCCATTAAAACTTCCACTTGGATGAATGTTAAAACCAGTTAAGTTTTTGCTATACATGGCAATATATCCTTGGTACAGAACGACATTATACGCTACTTCCTCGGTAACAATCTTTGCGGCTTCCTGGTAGATTGAAGTGCGTTCCGTTCGATCAAGTGCTGCTCTTCCTTCTTCAATTAATTTGTCAACGGTTGGATTACTGTATTTTCCGTAGTTACTTCCGCCATTAGTATGAAATGGATTATAAAAAGAACGATCTGGATCAATTTGATTTAACCAGCCAACTAGTGCAATATCAAAATTACCTTCAGTTAATGCTGCGCTAAAAGTTGGCCACTCGCTTGTTTTTACTTCTGTTTGAATTCCATATTTGGTGAATTCATTTTGTAAGTATTCAACAGTCTGTATACGGTTTGGATCCTCGCTATGAGTCGATAGAGTAATAGTTAACTTTTCTCCGTTTTTATCTAGTATTCCATCTCCATCGGTATCTTCCCATCCAGCTTCTTTGAATAGCTCTGCAGCTTTACTAGGATCATAAGGGAATCCAGAAATGGAATCATCATAAGCCCAAGATGCAGGAATTAGTGGTGATTTACCTGGTTTATCCATCCCTTGATAAATATCAGTGGAAATAACGTCTTTGTTTACTAAGTGTGAAATGGCTTGACGGACATTCATATCAGATAGGATAGGGTGTTTTTGGTTAAAGTTTAAATAAGTAAATCCTAGTCCCTCAGTTTCCTTGACTTCAAATTTGTTATTTTCTTTTAATCGTTTAATATCCTGTGGTGAGAGTGGTGAATGGACTAAGTCAATATCTCCTGATTCAAGAGAAGCTACGCGTGTAGAGTTGTCAGGAATAATAAAATACGTGATCTTTTTCGTTTTTGGTTCTCCATTCCAATAGTTTTCATTTGCTTCAAATGAAATTTTACTATTTTTATCCCACTTCACCATTTTATAGGCACCAGTTCCTATTGGATTACTTGATAAGGAATTATCATTTTTTTCACCAATATGTTTTGGGACAATTCCAATATTTAAATAGGTTAACAAAGGGGCTGACGGTTGTTTTAAAGTGAATTTCACCTGATGACTATTAATTACTTCTACAGATTCTATTGGTGCATAAAAAGAAGCGGAAGGTGCTTGAAAGTTTGGATCAATGATACTGTCATAGGTATACTTAACGTCTTCTGCAGTGAATGGCTCACCGTCATGGAATGTTACATCATCACGGAGAGTGAAAATCCACGTGGTTGGATCAGGATTCTCCCATTCTTTTGCAAGTGCTGGTTCTGGCTCCAAATTAGCTGAAAGGACAATAAGTCCATCATAAACAAGTTCTGAAACTCTTGTTGCCGAGACATCTTTAGAAAGACGTGGGTCCATAGTTCCTGCATCAACATCTAATCCGACCTTTATGTCATCTCTCTTTTCGGAAGTGGCGCTGCTGCCAACAGAATCACTAGAACTACTAGAGTCATTGGAACCTGAGTTCGTGCTTGAAGGCTTTTCATAGGAACAACCCGCTAGAAAAGCTGTAAGGGTTAATGCAATAACAAATACTATAGACACCCATTTTTTTTGCCCCATAATTTTCATATTCCTCCTTTGGCTTCTCCTTTTAATTTTGTTCTACGCTAGTGAATTCTATATATTGCACCTCCTTGGAGCAATTTGTGAGAACTTCACAACCATTTTTAGTAACAACAACGATATCTTCTATTCGAATCCCATATTTATTCGGAAAATATAGTCCGGGCTCTATACTGAAAGCCATTCCAGGTTGGATTACATCATGGTTGTTTTTATGAATAGACACTCCCTCATGAAGTTCTAGTCCAATGCCGTGTCCAGTTCGATGAATAAAATATTGATGGTAACTTTTTTTTGCAAACAAACTTCTAATAAATAAATCTATTTCGGAAAATAGCACCCCTGGTTTGACCATTTCAATCGCTTGTAATTGTGCTTCGTGAACGACTTTATATAAATCTTCAAATTTTTGATTTCTTCTACCTAAGAAAAAAGTTCTTGTAATATCAGAGCAATACTCCTTAAACACCCCACCCATATCTATTAAAATTGGTTGATCCATACGACACATTTGGTCGATTATGACATGGTGAGGATTTGCCGAGTTTTCTCCGAATCCGATAATTGGATTGAAGGATAGTTCTTCAACTCCATGCTCTGCGAAGAAACTCTTAATTGTTCTTGCAACTTCTTTTTCTGAAGCAGGAAAATGTTGGAGTTGGAGAATTTGATACATGACTGCATCTGCAATCTTTGCCGATTGCCGAAGAGTATCAATTTCCTGCTCATCTTTAATTTCTCTCAACTTTTCTATAATTGTACTTTTTTCAAAAGTTATTTCTGGGAACTCTTTCAACAAATCAATTAAATAGGAACAAAGCCAATTCTGGTCGATTCCTAATTTTTCTTGGTTCAAAAAGTTAGTAGCCAACATTTGTAGCGGATTCATTTCATCACTGTAGTAAACGATTTCAATCTCAGTTGACGTAGGAACTTGGTCGAAAAACATTTGATGAATAAATAGTTTTGGCTTTTTTTTAAATGATAATAGTAGTGCGGTCATCCGTTCACCTGTATCAATGTTTGCCCCTAATAAATACTTCAAATTATAAATGGAAGTGACGACCAAATGGTCAAATCGATTTGATTCTAATTCATGTAAACAGTTCTTCAATCTAGTAGAATATGGTTCCAATTTCCAAATCATCCCTTTCTAGTTAAAAATAAAAGACCGAGCCATGTCGAAATAACCCTTATAAAAGGAAGATTTCGAACAGCTCGGTCTTAAAAATCTTTGTTATGAATAGGGGATACCTACCCACTGATCTTTAGGCTCGCTGGTTTTTATAATCATTTGAATATTCCGTATATTTTGATTATATATATTACCAATAATAAAGTCAATAA
>NZ_JBALOZ010000002.1:0-61017 GCF_036965125.1 Bacillus sp. JJ1503 | reverse complement strand
TAGGCACTCGTACATCACACCGAAGGAGGTCACGCATTAATGACGCAATCACACGCATACATTCGCACAGGTAACACACGGTCAGGTTTCACGATGCTATTTCACGAAATATTCGACCTGTACCATCCGTATATCGGCGACAAGGCAACGTTGTATTACTTGTACTTGTTGCGCTACCGAAACAACGACGAAAGCAGCTACAACCAAGGCATGGCATGGCGTGGGCGAAATGGTATCGTAGAAAAGTTTCAGCTATCGTTTAGCACGCTGCCTATCCTCGATGAGATACTCGAAGCGAGCGGGCTGGTGACGATCGAGCGCAAGCCGAGCGGTCGCGGAAAGGACAAGATTTATTACATCGTTCACGACCCGTTAGACCGTGTGCAGTTTCGCGATCAAGAAACGCAAATAGCTGAAGAATTACGTCAAGTCGTCGTTAGGCAGGGCGGCTCGATCGGTAAATTACTCGGCAAGGAAAAGGGCGCTAATCTATCTATGAGTAGATAATACTCTACGTGTGCGGAGATTATAACCTACCGTAGCGTTAATGAAAAAGAATGTATTTAAAAAGAATTCTTTTAAAAAGAATAAATACATTGCGCCAATAGCAAAAGCACCTATTGCCGCTACGATTCTATTAATATCTATTTTCGCGAAAGTTATTAAAGAGTAGCGAATATAGGTGATAGCGAATGATCGCAAAGGTTTGAAAGTAAGAAGTTCATAATTGACACATTAAGCGCAATAAGAAAGGTGGGGGAAAAAGTGATTAAATGTTTATTAAAAGGTCATAACTGGATTGTTTCTCACAGGTGGCTAATCGGACCACCTAGTTACCGTTGTTCCCGTTGCGGAAAAGAAAAAATATAAAGATTACAAAAAATAAGGAGGAAAAACAATGAAAACAAAACATATTACATTTTCAGAAGACGGGGGTATAGCATACGGAAAAGCAAGTGATTTCAATAATACTGATGAATTTATTGTTGCGGTAAATGAGCAATATCATGAAGAAGTTTGCTGGGTAGACAACATTAGAATTGAATCGTGTATCAGCACGCTAGAAGGAATTGGAGCAGAAATGATAATTCCTTTATCTAGTACAGATATTGTAATAGAAAATTATTATATAGCAGATGTGGGTGAAATCGGAATTGTCGGAAAAAGAAAGAGAATATTTGCGTATAGCGACATAGTGAAGGGTGGTAATGTAAAATGAAAAATTTTTGGCAATATCAAGGCTTGTTATACACTCTTTTGGTTTTTTTGGTTAGGTGTAGTAGTAGGTATTTTAATTTTTTGATATGTCGCAATCCGAAATAAAATCGAAATTAGAAAGGGGAATCGTTAATATGACGAAAGTAACGCTACCACGCGAAGTCGCGGAGGCAATCGAAAACATGCGTGAAAGAGGGAGAAGTAACGGTGCTATTATCGCAACTGCCATGACGAATGGTAGTGGAGCAGGCGTCGGTTGGACTCTTGCAACCTATGTTTTAGAACACGAAGGCAATTCCGACAAATTAATGACTGCACTACTCAATGGCTACGAAATCGAAAAGTCGCCCGATGAAAAGGTGCGGGAATACTACGATGAGTTAAGTGACAGTAACGTTTCAGTGTATAGTGAGAATCATCACCGCAACAACCGCGAACGGGCGGGCATCCGTAAAACGCTCGACCTGCTCGGCATACAAATCGAAGGCATCAACGCATGAGCATACGTACGTTTCTCCCGTCGTTTTCCCGTCAAAATAAACGCTTAACGCACGAACTAATACGAAAGGTAGGCGAAGGTAAATGTCGCTAAATATCACGGTAAATTCTACGTATAAACTAACGTCCGACTCGATGCAAGTCATTGTCAACCGAAAGCACATCGTCGATCCCACGAAAGCGCCCGGCTGGGCGAAACGAGAAGCGGAGGGCGCCGACCCAACGCCACGGACTGAATGGCGCGAGGTTGCGTATTGCCGAACGGTCGAGCAGGCGTTGAACTGGATTGCGGAACAGACACAGCGAGATAGTAGCGCGGAGTCGGTGGCGGAATTGCTCGGCGAAATACAAGCGATTAGGCGCGAAATTAAAGCCGTACTGACGCGATAGACGCGAAGTAAAAGAAATACCTTCGGAGAAGTTGAGGCGGCTAAAATCAAGCGAAAGGAAGGCGAAACGCAATGGTTAATACGGAACAACTAAACGTAAAATATTCGCGGATTGACGATGATGTAAAACGCTTTATGAAAACGGGCGAGGACTTCTATCGGTGGACCGTAACGCCAGATATGACTAAGGACGTTTTCGAGTTACTAGCGGAGGTTGAACGACTGCGAAAAACGATCGTAGTCGCAGAACATCGCATTAACAATATGAACGCTAGTCCGGTCGGTACCATCGCAAGTTGCGAATACGTCACGATTAACTATAACGAAATAATTTCGATTAGAAACGGTTTAAAGGAGACGATTAAATGACACGATACACCAAACGAGTTTACCTCGACAAACAGCCGGAAGTTGGCGACCGAATCGTTACTACACACGCCAACTTCTCACTAAGCAATCGTTACAATAAAGGAAATGAAATGACGATAGTTAGCGCGTTATCTATATCAGGGGATTGCATCTTAGCATTCAACGAACGGACAGGTAAAAATGTCTATGTACACGATAGTAACTACGCAATATTTCGCGACGTCACTTACGAAAAGGTCGGCGAAGAGCACATTGTCAAGCGGTTCCTCGGCATTCCGATTTATAGCAAGAAAGTCGATATTTACAAGGAGGCAAGTGAATGAAACGATTAACTAACGAACAACTAGACGCAATACGCGAACGAGTGGAAAAGGCAACGTCAGGTCCGTGGTTTGTAAAATACGGGTTAGATAGCGCAGAAGTGTTCGTCGGAGATAAGCGATGGATTGTCGCAGAAATTCCGAAAGTTTCTAACGCCGAGTTCATCGCCCACGCTCGCGAAGATGTGCCGAAGCTGATTGCGGAGATTGAACGTCTTAACGAAGCCATTCAGCAATTATCCGAAAATCGCGAAAAGTGGCGAATAAGTCATGGAGAGTTGGAAGCGGATAATCACCGACTTTCAGACGCGTTGAGTCGAATTATTAACGGAGAAGTCGCCTCGTTAGGAGACGCATTTATAATCGCACAGGAGGCGATAGCGAATGACCGCCCGTAAATATCTCGAAAAGCCAGTAGACAAATGGACAACCAACGATTTTCTCGATTATATAGTCGACCGGCACTTCGAAGTTTACGGTACCGAGTACACGCCTCCAGGACGAAACTGGCAAGTGGAGCGCGGGCTGATCGGCAACCTAATTGGCACACGCGGCAAGAACGCAAAGCCGCGCAAATATCCGAATAAAGTTGTCAAGGCGTTCATTGACGAATGTTTCCGCAACCACAAGTGCACTCCGCAATATCCGACAGTTAGCTTTACGTGGTTGTGGAAGTGGAAAACGGCTGAATGGGCGCGGGTGCTGGCGGAGCATGCGAGAAAGGAAAGGGCGCAAGAAACATCGGCGCCAATAACGGAAGAAACGATCGAATGGCTGTGACGGTGAAAACCCGGAGCTGTTCCCGCAACTGTATATAACGAACCAATAATCGAGGAGGAATCGGAAATATGACGAAATTTAACACTGTAAAACGTAAGGCAATCGTAGGGGAGCGCATTTTAATTACGGGTAGGGACTTCGGAGAGGAACGTTATCAAAACGGAGACATCTTAAAAGTCAGGAGCTTACGAGAAGATGGTAGCGGTGCTGTGTACGTTAAGCCTAATGATACGTGCTTAGTGTTATTAAGCGAATACGAGGTAATTATCGAAAACAAAACGGAGGCGATCGGTATGGAATTACAAAAACGCGGTTCATTATTAGTCAAGGCGGTACCAACACCGGATTATCAAGAAACAATCGGTTTTACCGAAAATGCCGACGGCACCTATTCGCTAAACTTTTCGAAAATGCCCGGCTTGGTATTCGTATCATATGACGGTGTAGGCACGTTTGACCAAATGTTCGTTCACGGAGATTTCAAGGCGGAGGCGCAGCGAATCCAAATCGATAGCGCTGTCGGTGAATTAACGAAGTACACAATCGAAAGCACTCCGGTCATTAAAACGGAAGTTGCTACGCTACACGCGGGGGAGACGATAACTCCGAAACCAAAAACACCGCAACAACAACGCGATGACATTATCGAACAGGCCAAGCGCGACGTGGCGGAGTTAAAAGTTAGCGTTTCAAAAACTAATGGAGAACCGATCTTCAAGGCCCCCAACGGTCGAGGTTGTTACGCTGATTATATCGTTAATAAAGAGAATCGAACGGTCGTAGTTCTATTAAAAGGGTGTGGTACGAAGAAGTTGCACGCAAAAGGAATCGCCAAGTGCGCCCCGTCCGATTGTTTCAACGCACATATCGGAAAGGCTATTGCGGTTCGTAGGGCGCTAGGCCTCGAAGTGCCAGCCGAATATCTCAACGCTCCGCAGCCGACGGAGATTCGAGTGGGTGATATCGTAACATTCCCAAAACATGATAGCTGGCATCGGAAGGTGAACTACCGAGTAGACGCGATGAGCCCTACTAACGGGGAAGGAAACCTAACAATAGTATACGACGCTAGGGGTGATGAAGTCGGAACAAAAGCGTTTACGCACTTCGGAAACGATGGAGTAGACAAGCATCCTGTATTAGATGACACACGCGACGAGGTAAACGAATGAATAACGTAAAAGGCATGACGACATGCACGCCGGAATTTCATCGCGTGGCAAAATCGGCGGAACTCGAAGGCGAAGCGAAAAGCCGAACGGAAGAAATACTAGACGAGTTAGAACTCGCTGACTTGCCCGACGGGGTTTGGCGCGACGCTCGTGCGAGAGTTGCCGATATGTTCGAACTTTACGAAGGTGATTGCGAATGAACCTAGTCGAGGCAATATCCGAATTAACCACCAGCACACCAGCGGTCGTAAGCGTAATAGGCAAACGCTATACGGCCGCCGAGCTGGCGCCGCGAATGATTGGCGAAAAGGCTTGCGTGTTTAACGTCGTTGGCATGACGGAAGCCGAACGGAAAGGGGAGTGGCGAGTTGAATAAGTGCTTTATGGCGGTAAATAAATCGACTGGCGAGTTCTTTGGTGGAAAGAAAAACGGAACGCATATCGGTTATCCGAAAATTAATTATATAAAAAGCGCGATGACAAACGCACGGGTAAATAAGGACGACTATCATTTCGTGATGGTGTCGTTTGACGAAAATCTTACGCCGACTATTTCGAAAGTAGTTTAGCGAAAGGAGTGACACTATGAATCACGCAAATAAATGCTTATTATCGCAAAGTTGTAAACTCGCAGACTCCGAAACTTGTAACGCACATTGCCCGCATTTCATCGGTATGCACGGCCTTAACGGCGCAGGCGGTCGTGTGGCAGCGGCTGGCGTGCCGAAAGACTATCGGCTGGTGACCGTAAGCAATTCACCAGCCCGTGCGAGTCAAGCGGAGGTTTATCGGGCGGTGGACGCTTACGTCAAGACATTCGAACGGCAATTCGAAGCGAATGGCGAACGCGTAAAAAGTTTGTATCTATTTTCGGAATCACCTGGAACGGGCAAGACGACAACGGCAAGCGCGTTATTAAACGAATGGCTTATCGCACATTACGTCGGTTCGATCAAGCGGGGGCTGCAACCGTTACAGCAGCCGGCTTACTTTCTCGACGTCAACTCGTTCCAGACCGATTATAATCTCGCATCCATGACGAACGATGACGCGGGCATGTCGGCGATTAAGGCGTCCATCAAACGGACACAGCAAGCACCTTTCGCCGTTCTTGACGATATAGGTGTTCGTTCGGCAAGCGAGGCGTTCAGATCGTACATTCACGCGATAATTAACCATCGGACTACGAACGGGATGCCAACGATTTATACATCGAATTTGCCAATCGAGGACATGGCGCAAGTTTTCGATGCGAGATTATATGATAGGATGCGCGACATGTGCCTCGAAATATCATTCGTAGGCGAGTCGAAAAGGGGGCGGAGGTAGTGAGGGCGTATAAATTTCGAGCATGGGATCAAGTAGAAAATCGCATGAGATATGAAAACGATGTTGATAGCGTAAAGGAATGGCCATCGATATTAGCCGTAGGATTCCACGGTCTGCCGATTAGTATTGATACCGACAGCTTTAAAGACGGCGAAATAATCGGCTGGAATCGTGACCACAACTTAATTTTAATGCAATCCACCGGCTTGCACGATAAGAATGGGTGCGAGATTTATGAAGGCGATACTCTAAATATTTCTGATCGCCATCTTCCGCAAATAGTAACGTTTGATGAAGGAATGTTTTGTACGGACGAATTTTCTCTATTTGAACTAACGCGAAACGAATATCGGTCGTTTGAAGTCGTAGGAAACATCTACGAGAAGGAGGCGACCGAATGAACTGGCTTAAACGGATATTCAAACGCAAGCCTTCCGCCATTGAACTCGAACCGATATACGAGCCTGGCGATCTAGTTATCGTATATGACCCGTACGTCCTCGACGGCATGGATGCGCACGAAGTCAGCCGTCCGTGGATTGCTACGGTGTACCAAAGTGCGTACGTGTATAGCATCGATATATTCGCGTACCAATTCGAGGAAGGTGGCGAGTGGTATAACGAAGCATGGCTGTTTCCAGCGATATATGGAACAGAAGTGATTAACATGTACGTTCAAAAGGAGCCGACCAAGGCGGAGCAGATTGACGGGCTGCTGGACGAGTATCGCGATTACAAGGCGATGGCCGATTCGTTTGGCGATGCGGAGTATGGCGAGAGGCAGGCGGAGATCGAAGAAAAAATTAAAAATATTTTATAACACAGTTTTAACGCCGAGAGCGATCGGATGTAATAGTAGTAAGGGACGCGTTAGACATAAAATATGTAATAAAGGAATGCGAAATAGAAGGTAGGATGTGATTAACATGTTGTTCTTTGACAATTGAATAGTACGGTATCGCATAGTATATTTAATTTAAAGGCGGTGTTTTAAGTGGAATATTTAAATTTACAGGGAAAAACAATACAGAAATTAGAAAAAACAGATAAGGAGATTATTATCACATTTACAACTGGAGAAGTCTTGAGTATTAACAAAGATTTGCAAGTAAAAGCGAAATAATTGAAACATGAGAAATAAAGATACCGTACTGTTCGATAAACAGGCGGTATTTTTTGTTTAGTAAACAAAATGATAGTTTTGTTAAATAGCAGAAAGGAGGTTTAGTTTTTGTGAAAATAAATATTGTGAAGGTAACTAATAAAATCGGTTGTCCGCAATGTGGATTATGGTTCAAAGCAACATATAAGCCATCTGTAAATATAATCGTTTGCCCTCAATGTGGCAATAAAATGAATAGTTAAAAAAGATAATAAGGAGGATTATATGAGAAGTAGGGAATATATTTGGATAAAGTACAAGTTGCCTTTGTGGGAATATCGGATTTTAAAAAGAACATTCAAGCCATTTAAGAAAAAAGTAGTTCGCAGTAAAAAGATTTAAGTAAACACAAGGTAGGAGGAGTTAATTTGGAATTTAAAGATAAAGTGCAAATGTGGCGATTAGCATTAGAGGAACGAAATGCCAATCTAGGTGTTATGCAAGTGTTTGATAGTATGTTGGTTTTTATGGGCGAACAGCAGCGGGAAATTGAACGGTTAAAGTTAGAAAACGTAGCATTGCAGCCTGTATATAGCAGAAGGCAACTCGAAGAAAAACTCCAAACTTATGAAAATGCATTAAAAGAAATTGCTCTTGAGCCATACGGTAAAGGCGAATGGGCAGACATTGCCATAAGGTACGAAAGGATAGCAGAAACAGCGTTAAATATTTAAGGAAACAAAAGATAGAGTAAGTAAATTAAAAAGGGACGAAGAAGCTAAATGCTCTTCTTCATTCCACAATTACTGCATTTAGTTTTACAACAATAAATGTAATAGCAGCAATTAGATTGGAAACCCAATAAGCATTATGTTTATCAGTCTAAAAAGTAAGGAGTGGAGAAAGTGGCTAAATGCGGAGATTGTAAACATTGGATGAAAAAATCAGATTGTCCTAAAGAAAAAAGCGGACTTAATAAGCCAACGTCAAAAACATGGGCTTGCGAAAAATTCACATCAGATAAAGAAACTGAATGATAGAAGAGTTTCCCACTAACATGTAGGAGGTTGACGAATGCATTACGCAAATCTACTATTCTCGAAAGTGGTCGACGAGAACAATCCGACAGCACTCGCACGATTTAATATCACCGAACGCGACATGCCAACGGTAGGCGAACGGCAAGTTTATCGATTCATCGAGGACTACGCGGCTCGCAACCGAGGCCAAGCACCGTCGTACGCGACTCTTACGGCGGAATGCCCCGATTTCACATATACGCCACAAGTTGGCGACAGCTACGAATTTCTTTCGCGCGAAATCAAAAAACACGCAGCACAACGTGAGTTCATCGAATTAGTCAGCGGGCGAACGGACGAGCGGGGCCGACATGTTGCGGGTGAATTATCGCAAAAATTTGACGAGTTAGGCACGTCAGACATATTTTCCTATTTCGAGTGGTTGCAAACGGAGCTGGAAAGTATTAAAATGAGAACAAGTGTTCGAAACAAAGTAGGAACAGACGTCAAACACGATGGCGAAAAGTTCCTCGCAGAGTACGAACGGCGCAAGGCCGGCGAGTCCTTTCGCATATGGCGGAGCAAGTTCGACTTTATCAACGAACAGGTCGGCGGCTATGTTTCGTCAAACGTCTACACCGTTTACGGAAAGTCGGGGCGAGGGAAGTCCGTCATCACACTCGAAGAATGTATCGAGGCAGCGTTCCAGGGCGCGAACGTGCTAATTTGGGCGATGGAAATGGGCTGGTTCGAGGTGCTCGTGCGAATATTCGTCAGCATTTCGGCAAGGCGGGGCGTAACGACTGCGCAGGTGGGAAATTTGGACATGGCGGCTGGTTTCGATTCAAGCGAGTTGCGCTACGGAAAACTTAGCGAAGAATTCGAAGTTGCATTCCGTGCGTTTGTCGAACAACTCAACGATTTAATGCCCGGCAATATCACGGTGCGAGCGGTCGATGACGCGGACTTCTCAAACCGCAACCTGCAGGCGCTTGAAGCCGATATACTTGCGACAAAAGCTGACGTTGTGATGGTCGATCCGTTTTATTACCTCGATTACGAAAAGAACACGAGCAAAACAACGGGCGGGGACGCTGCAGCCACTTCGCAAAAGCTAAGACGATTGGCCGGTTCGACGCAAACGGTGATATTCGCGATAACACAGGCGGATGAAACTACTACCGAAGAAGATGACGAAGGCAATCGCGAATTGGAGCTACCGCAACGTAAAGACGTAGCGAAAACGAAGCAGTTATTACAAGACGCGTATTTGCTAATCGGAGTCGACACGGACTACAAACAAGGGCGCGGGCTGATCGGCTTGAACAAGGGACGCGATGGAGGCGAAGGGCAAAGCGCTGAAATCCTATACATTCCGCAAGTCGGCATCGTCAAGCAGCCGGAGTCAGGCGAGGCCGTTGCGAGTCATTTCGGATTTTAGCAAAAATGTTAAATTTAAGAAAAACGGAGCAAATTGGCAAAAATAAGAGGTCAGACCACTTTTCCTACTAGGGACGTTTTTGAAAATCACCGAATTTGGCGTTTTACGAGAAATTGGAAATCGGATTATAATACGAGGGAGGTCATCGAATGGCAATCGTACATGTCCGCAAGCAACCCATCGACATTGACGTTGAAGCGGAATTACGCGAATTTAACTGGACTCGTCCACGCTGGACCAGCGATAAGTTACTCGCAGCCAGCCCGTTTCGTTACGACCAAACACCGTCATTCTTCGTCCGGCTCGAACCATACGGCGATTGGCCGGCGGGCACATGGAGCGATTCGGGCGCGTACGACACGGAATGGGCAAGCGGGGGCCTCGTTAAATTACTGTCGTTTCTGCGCAATGAGACCTACGAGGAAACCGAAGAATACCTGCTAAACGCCTATGGATTTTCGTACGATACCACCGATATTAAGATAAAACCACCACGCTTAAAATTTCAACGGGTTAGGCAGCCGTTGAACGAGCGTGTGTTAGCGGATTTTACCGAAAACTATTCGTATTTGGAATCGCGTGGCATAAGCGCAGACGTCCAGCGGCAAATGAGCGTTTTGTATGACGAGCGAAATCGAGCTGTCGTGTTGCCATGGCGATTGCCTGACGGGAGGCTTGCGAATGTTAAGTACCGTAAAACACGCGGCAAAGTGTTTTGGTACGATCGGTCGGGCGCGGGTATACCGGTTCGCGATTTAATTTACGGGATTGAAAAAGTGGCGCCAGTGACGGTTTTATGCGAAGCGGAAATAGACGCAATGAGTTTTCGACAAGCAGGCTACGCGGCGATTGCGGTTGGCGGGGCGAGTTTTAACGCAGTCAAACGGGACTTGATTATGCGATCGCCTATCGAGGAATTGATTATCGCGACGGATAACGACAAAGCAGGCGGCAAACTGCGGACGGAAGTCGAACAGGCGTTGCGGGGCTTGCTTCGGATAAGGCACGCGTATGTAACTGGCGGAAAAGATGCGAATGAGGCGCTGGTGAAATGCGGTGCGGAAGCGTTGAGGGATGCGGTCGATAAGTCGGAAAGTGTTAGGGCAATACACGTTAAAGTTCGTTAATTTACGTACTCATTGCCGAGGTAAGGCGCGCGAATCGATTATCGTTCGCTCTTACCTTCCGGTATCCATTCGTAAAGATCATCAATCGAGCAATCTAGTACAATAGCAATCTTCTTTGCGCTATCGACCCACATTCCGTGTGAGCCTCGGTTTCGTACCTTGTCGTTGATGAACGATTTACTCATACCGGTTTTTGCCGCGAGTTCTTGTTGCGTCATACCTTTCGCGTCTAGTAACTCTTGAATGCGGCACTTTCCGACTTTGATCGTAATAAACACCTCCAAATAATGGGATGCCTTCCTATTTTATATTATTTTAATTATTTTTTCAAAGAGTATATATTTTCCTTTACATGCGTAAGCGCACTGTGTTATATTCTTAATAAGACGTGCGTAAGCGCATATTAAGGAGGGCGAGAATTGTGCTTGAAAATGTAATTGGAGTAAAAGAGGCCGCAGAATTATGGGGATTAGAGGCAAGTTATATAAAAAACCTGTGTTCTCAAGGCAAGGTAAAAGCAAAGAAAATCGGAAATGTTTGGGTGATTGATAAAACACAGGAAAATCCAAAGAAGAACCAATAGTAAAGTAAGCGGGAGGGGAAGGGAACAATGATTGCAGCTGAAATTGAAGAAGCTATGGATTTATTCGATAAAAAAATCACCTGGAAAGACTTAGCTATAGCCGTCAAATTGTCGCCTGGGTCATTGACCAACTTAAAAAACGGGACAGAAATGAAGTTCCCAACCCTTTTAGAAATTGCTAAATTCATCTATAAGAATGAGTACATAACTCGCTTCAAAAGATGGTGCTTAAAATTCGAGTCACCTAAGAATGTGCGTTTTGCCTTAGAATACCTGGCAGTAAACCGACAAATAGAAGAACTAGACGAACTTATAGAAAAGGTAACCACAAGTAGAACTGACCAAACGATGAATGAGTGGGCAAAAGGTTACTCGATCTTATCTTGTTATCTAAAGAGAGAAAAACCAGAGGATATTAAAATTAAGATAAGGGGATTCGCGCCCAAATCAATCGAAATGCAAGTTCTTTCAACAATTACGGAAGTTTGGTGTCGCTATAAGTTATCCGATTTCAAAACGATGAATTCACTAATTAGCGGTTTAGAGATTACTATCAGTAAAATAAAAGAAGAATATATTCGGGATTCTTATAGTATGCGACTTAAAGAAGTAATGGCGTATGTTAATCTGTACAAGCTTTATAACATTGACGAAGCTAGAAAACTTGCCGAAGAAATAATTTTTTCAAATTGTAGCGCGACTTTCACAACTAGCGCGTCATACTTATTAGGAATGTCATTCCTATTCGAAAACCACGAAAAGTGCTTGGGGCACATCATGAGACATCGAGAGTTGTTAAACGAATCCGGAAGACACAAAGAAATAGCAGTTATTGATAATTGCGACATACCTTTTATTAACAACATTTGGGGGAAAAATAAAGAGCGCCCAAAAACGAATGACATTTCCGAAATTGCACATTACGAGGCGGTGAGTGGGGACAAAGAATTAGCGCGTGAATTAATCGATGAGGCAATCAAAGAAAACGGAGCTAGCGGATTTAAGTACTACTATAAAGCTTTAGCAACAGGCGATATGACACTATTCATGAATGCGCTAATAATTTTCAGCAAGAACGGGGATAGATTTTATGCCAATCTCCCGTACCGGCATCTAAAAGAAAATGAAACTTATAAAACAATGGCCGAACTATTAATGGCCGAATAAAAATAACTAGACAAGGGGATGGATGATTTGAAAAAACTATTAGCAATCGCATTACTAGCTGGGATCATATTTGGAGGGACTGCGGTTAGTTCATCCGCGGCAACTTTAGAAGACAACACGGTGGTAGCACCTGCCAAAGCTGACCCAGGCGGTGGCGGACACTAAAATTTAATAAACCCCAAGCACTTAATTTGAAGGAGAGTTGACCACTCTCCTTTTTTCTTTTTACATAGAAAATTCAGTGTTTTTAACTTTCGAAAAATCTCTAAAATTTCCAATGATTTGCATTAATGGATGATACTATTAGGACAAGCTAGTACTTGAACTAACGAACTAAAAATAATTTTAACAAAAGTGCGCGAATCCAAATTGACGAGCGTCATACTTATTACAAGGGAGGAATTTTAAAATGAATGAATCTAGAAAACTACAAATTAACGAAATGATTGCGAAGTACATCCTAACCAAAAGCGAGATTGATTTCGAAAGAGTTTATCGCAATTTATTATCGGAATACCAACCGAAGTTAAATTATTGGGCGTCAACTACAGCGTTTCTAGCCGGCAAGCACGAAGCGCAGGAATTGTTCGATGAAACTTTTATGAGAGTAGTAGATTCGATCGAGGCTGACGGAGGTGACTTCGTAAAACTATTTAATTTTTCGCTTCATAATCGATTTAAGTCTCTACTACGAAAGTTACAGGTAAAAAGGAAATACGAGGATTACGGATTGGATTCGGATAATGAGAAGACGGCAATCTTCGAATTTGTAGACGATTTTAATCTCGAAGAACATATTACCGCAAAGAAAAAAGCCGACCAGCGGCAACTGATCGACTTCCTTCTGAACGGCGCGGACGAAACAACGACGGCAATCGTTGAAGCGTTCCTTAGTCACCCGAAACCAACAGCGACGGCAATCGCGAAGGAATTAGGATTTCACCATTCGAAAGTATTACGCGCATTAACCCGCCTGGCAGCGAAGTATGATACTAAACAATTCGGCTCTCACCGTGACTATTTAGTTGCGCTATGAGCGAATTAAGTCCCTTAGGCATTACGACCTAATTACGCTTATTTTCATTATACGTCTTGTTCGTTAAAGCGTAAACACTATTAACACAAATGTAATAATAACTAATTTCGACAAGTATTGCAAGGGGGAGTGATTTCGTCATGTCCGTAAATTATACGCAGTTTTTGCGAGAAATAGAACGCCTTATGCAACAAAAAGATTACGAAAAGGAAATAAATCTTTCGGAGCAGTTGCCGACGATAAAGGCGGTGCGTCTCGGATGATCGTTGCGGATGAATTAATTGTCAAACAAATTACGCAGCCGCCGAAAATTGACAAACACGCAAAACAACGAGCGGAAGAACGATACGGAATGACTCCGGATGAATTAAACAAGTACCTCGGTAAACACTTTCGCGAGTTTGAGTTCGTCACTGTTACTTATGGATACGGCGGAAAGCCCAGCCGAATGTTTGTACACGAAGGTAAAACGTTCATCTTTCGCATGTACGATAATTACCTACAAACGACCTTTCCTGCGAACGGTGTTAAATCGGGAACCATCACGAAGAGATTAGCGAAGAAATTCGCCGGGCTATATAACGAAGAGTTGCGAAAGTTTGAACGCTGGGAAGCGCGAAAGATTCGAGAACTTGTACGGTTCCAAGCCGAACTAGAGCGTGAGTTATCCGATATTCGCTATCGGCTTACAACCGTAAGAAGTCTAGCTAAAAAGATAGCGTATAGAGCGAGAATTGTAGCGATTGAACTTCGCATCGCCGATATACCGGAAGAGATTGCGAAAGTGCATATCGAAAAGATGCGGAAAGTTCAAGCGTTAGTTCACATATCGAAAGGGGCTGTCTAAGGTGAAAGTCGTCAACTTAAACGAAGTCAAACGCAATAAGCGACGCAAGCAAATCGAAGCGCAATACGTTGCGTTTTACGGAAATACTTGGGCGAAGGCGGCGAAATAATATGATCGAATTTATTACGGCATTCTTCGGTATCTGTGCGGTACTTAGCGCAATATCAGCATGGCGGGCAAGCGGCGAATAAGCCGCCCGTCCGTGAATGTTCCGGATCAAAGCGCTGACACAGGCGGCGGAGCCTTGCGCCCACGGCCAACTGTCCAGGACTATGCGCTTCCGGAACGTCCACGGGCGCGGGAATTATCCGGCGTTCGAAACTACAAATGGAGGTAGATAAAATGAGTATTCGCGACATTTTAAAACAGCGTGAACAGGCACGCGATCAAGCATCGAAAGGGGATTCGGAATTTCCCGAAGGCGTAACGAGATACGTCCGCATGGGCCGACACGGCGAAGTCAACGCGGACGGCAAAACGTTCGTTATCCTCGCACAGCCTGACGATTGGTACGTTTACTTCGTGCATGAGGACAAGGTTTTCGAAGGCAAAACGGTGCATAAGTTCCGCAAGCATACGTGCTTGCACTCGCCGAAGGAAGCCAATGCGGATCTGCTTACGTACTTCAAGCCGGGCAAATCCGAGTGTATTTCGTGCAAGGCGGGCGCCAAACGCAAAATGTTCTTCATGATTCCGGTGTTCGACCCCGAATACAACACGTATCGAGTCATCGACGTTGCCGAGTTCCATGCGAACAACTTAATCGCCGACTACGACAAGGCCGAAAAGCCAGCGAAAAAGTTCAACAAGGATTATTCGCTAGTGGGCGACGCGGTGTTCATCAAACAGTCCGACAAGACGTACGCACTCGAATCGGCTGAGCTGGACGACGCGGTTATCGAAGCGGCAAAGGCATTTATCGGATTCGACTTCGGCTACGCTGACCTCGCTAACTTCCGCGAAGAAGCTGACATCATTACGCTATTACAAGAGGCGACGGACGGCTCGGTTGACAAGTCGGTGCTTGGCGGCGAGCAACAACAAGCGGGCGATGCTAGCGGGCAGCAGTACGATTTTTAATAGGAGGTGACATCGTATGAAATACCTTAATTATTTTAATGTGATTATCTGGTTGCTACTATTCGTCGGATACTGTGCCGGATGGGTTAAACCTAGTAACGTATTCATTGGCGCAATGTTCTTCCTTATCACATTTAACGCATTCATTGATGGATTGGAGGCGAAAGAATGGCACATGAAACGCAAATCATCGGAGCAATATCGGAATTAACCGCAGCCACTCGAATGATGGAGACGCTCGGATGGGAAGTTGCCAAGCCGTTAGTGCCGGAGGTCTACGACTTCCTGGCGCGCGATCCGGCGAATGGTCAAAGTTATCGCGTTCAAGTTAAGACGTTGCGAATACGTGCCGACCGCGACAATGCACTCGTGGTCTATGCACGAAAGGGCAACGGTCAGCCATACACAGCGGACGACTGCGACTATATTATTGGCGTTGACGGCACTCGTGCTTTTATGTTCGAATGCGTAGGTCACGCGGAGTATTGGTCGACGGAACAAACGGCAAAGAAACGTTGGATTGAGTTGCACGGCAGTATCAATATCGAAAAAGGGGCGATTGCGTAATGGCGAATTTAAATAATATCACGGTAAACGTAAGTTTGAACGGACCATTGGACGTTGATAAAATTGCGGAGGAATTAAAAGCGACGATCCATGCGGAGATGATGCGGGTCGGTATATCGGTTGAAGTGTCGAAACAGTACCGCCTAGTCACCGATCGCGAGCCGAAAGTGGGCGACTTCGTAAAGTTCACCAAAACGGACGACGACGATTTGACAATCGGAAAATATTACGAGGTTGAGGACGTCGACTGTGACGGTGACCTTGTGATTACTGGCGATAACGGCGACACAAGCTTTGCAATGTATACCGAGGAAGAGTTCAAAGTTTATGAAAAGGTCAGCGCCGACACGTCGATCACGCACAATGGCACGGAATATTCGCAAGTTGACCGTAAAGCACAGCCGGGCGATGTCGTAGTGTTTACGGCTACGAATAGTGACTATTTTACGAACGGTAAAATTTACGGTCCGGTAAGTAAACATATGACCGTTGTAGACGATGTCGGTAATGGCTGCCTGAGCGTTTACAATAACGTCAACAAACGCACGGTCGACAACGTTAAGGTTTACGCGCCGGTGACGGACGGGCAGCCGAAGGGGCAGACGTTCAAGGTCGGTGATTATGCGAAGGTTGTAAACGCCAGCACTATTTATAACGAAAACAGCATTCCCGAAGGCGAAATCGTAGAAATTGTCGAGGACGATAAATCTGAAACGCCATACCGAATGAAATCGTTGATTAGCGGAGAACTTCGATGGGCAAAAGCTAAGCACATCGTCCGCGCAACCGATGAAGAAGTTGCGGAAGCAAAGGCGCAACAAGCCGAACTGGCGAAGTGGGCCGCCATCGGACGCAAGCCTAACGAGTTCAAGAAGGGCGATATTGCAAAACTTGTCCTATCGAACGGATCCACTTACTTCGGTGAAATTGCAGACGTACGAACGGAATCATCGGTTGGTTTTAAGCATCTTCACGCAATAAAGTACGGAACGACCAGAGAATATATTAAAAACCTAACGCTAATCACGCCAGTCGAAGCGAGGTTCGACTGGCAATGACTTGCGCAAACTGCAACGTAGACATTTCGCCAACCAACTCGCACCTTTACGACGACCATGCGGAGCTGTCGTTCTGCGACACGCAATGCTGGCGAGAATGGGCGTGTGACAAGGGCGAAGAGACGGTCCTGGCGTTTTACAAACGATTAAACGTAGACGAAGTATCATAGCGGAAAGGAGCGATATTACTTGACGCTAAACATTCAGTTGAATTTGCGGAGTAAGGCGAGCGAAGAAGTTAGCGAAAGGGTCAAGGCGGCGGGCAAACGGAAGGCATCGGCAAGTGAAACGATCGAGGAAGCATTCGAACGTGTCGGCGGGATGAAACTTAGCGACAAAGAACGGGAACTTTACGCAATAGCAAAAACGGCTTACTTTTCCGGAACGATAGGCAGGCTTCGGGAAGGTAAGCTCGCGAAAGCGGAAGTGCTCGAAATGGGACGGCGAAAGCAAACGGAAGAAGCGGAGAAGTTGCGGCAACAACGACTCCGCGAAACTGCGGACCACGTGCCCGACAATTATCACATCGTAACGGACGACGGTAAGCTCGGCAAGATGATGGACCGATTACGCGAGGAAGTTCGGCTACAGGCGTCTGACCCGTGGTTCAAAGCGATATTCGCACGATTCAACGATACTGCTATCCGAAAAAAGTTGCTCGAACGAGGCATCGAAATTCCACTCGTTCAATCACTCACCGTTTGGGATACGGAAACAAGCGGAGTCGATACGATGATTGACCTAACGGGTGGTTACTCGTTTTGGTTACCGTTGCTCAACGAAGGCTATTACGTTGCCTACGGACATTTAACTGGCGAAAAACAATGCACGCGATCGAAAGCGTTGGCGGTCATTCGCCGATTTATGGAACTGGAAGCGCATCTTAAATCGTTCCACAACGCCGAGTTTGACTTGAACATGTTTCGCAACGACGGTATGTATCCGATGGGCGTTCGCTACGACTCTATGGACGCGCAAAAGATTTTACTAGATTACGAGTCAACTTACGCATTAAAGTCGTTGTTTACGAAATACAAACAAGCAATCGGTGGCGAAGCGGCAGAAATGGACGACACGACTTTCGAAGATTTATTCGGTAACAGTTCACCGATGATTCATCCGATTAAACCGGTCGGCGTTTATGCGATAAAGGACGTTCACAAAGGCTGGCTACTCACGAAATGGCAGCTCGAAACGATGCTGAAAACGGATGATCTTGCGAAAGCCTACTTCGAAATTCGGCAGTATTTACCGCAAGTAAACGTTGAAATCACACGGACGGGCTTCGAGGTCGACCTCGAAGAACTCGCAAGGCTAGGCGTTGATTATCGTGAACAGCACGGCAAGGCTATGCGGGAGTTGTACGAAACGTACGAGTTAAACTCGTCTGACTTCCTTTACGAAATGTCAATGACGCTAAAAGGTGACAAGATAGCGGAGTGGGTCGATGCACAGCGAAAGAGAATCGAAAAGCAGGCCGAAATGTTGCGAAAATGCCAAGCGGAATTAGCAACGGCAAATCCAGTGACGAAGAAATACGATCAGCTAAAAGATCGAATTGAACGCTATCGAAATAATCCTTTGCCGGAAGCTATACCGCAAAATGCGCCGGATTATGTGCCCGAATTTAATCTCGCAAGTAACGATCATCTTGCGTTTCTAATATACGACAAGCTCGGCATCAAAGACCGTACGAAAGAAATCGTCAAGGACAAGAAGAAAACGCGGGCTGTGTCGGCTGACGTTCTCGAACGCTACTTCAAGGAGGAAGAATCGCTCAAGCCGTTAGCGACATTTACCAAGTTCGAAAAGTTGCTAGGCACATATGTCGATAAGATTCCACAAGCGCTTGACGTGGATGGTCGGATTCATACTTCGCTTAAAACCGTGTCGACAGGACGTTATGGTTCGAGTGGTTATAACGGAAAGCCAAACGAGGTCAAGCCAGCGGAAAACACCGACGAGAACTACATCGACATCATGCGAAAGTTGGTCGATTGTGACGAGAAAGTGCCGAAGGGAACGAATTTGCAGAACATACCGTCGCGAAACGAAGAAGGCCTAAAGGTGCGTAAGACGTTCAAGCCTCGCGATGGTTACACGTTCCTCGGCTCGGATTTATCATCGATTGAGCCTCGTTTGCAAGCACATCGTATGGCGACTGAGTTCGGCGATGAAATGTTCGCAGAAATGTTTCGTAAAGGACTCGACCCATATATCGAATTTGCTTCGATGATGTTCGATGTTCAGCGCGAACTTTGTGCCGAAAAGGCTTATCGCGAAGGTTTAATTAACATTCCATATCGTAAGCTGACGAAAGACATGTTCCTCGCGAAAGGTTACGGACAGGCAGAAGATCAATTCGTCAAGATTGCGGTCAAGCGTGGTATCACCGAACAAGCAGCGAAAGAAGGTTACGCAAAGTTTGACGTGATTCTGCCAGGGTTTAGCAAAATGGTCGAGGAGACATTCGAACACTTACGACAACACGGCTGGGTCGCTACATTGTGGGGGCAAAAGCGAAGGTTCCCGGATTATAAGGCGCAATGGCAGAGGTTATGTGTACTAATGAAAAAAGCGAAAATTAACGGCAAAAACGACCCCGAATTGGCGCCGAAATCACGCCGATTAAAATGGGAAGAACGGTCGGAATTTTGGGAGTTAATCAAAGCGACAGGTCGTGCGGAGCGGCAGGCGTTCAACCATACAATTCAAGGTTCGGGCGCGAACGTCTTGCAACTGTGTATGATTCGCAGTTATTACGAATGCACACTCGCGCGAGGCTGGGAATTTAATCTAACGTTGCACGACGAACAAAAACATTCGATTCCTAACGATCAATTAACGCCCGAAGCAGTTGCGCTGTACAACGACATCATGACGAATACCGTCGCGCTAGAAACTCCGTTAGAGTGCGATACGGTCATCGAAGTTTGCTGGATGGAGGAATACTCGGCGGACGAATGGGATTTCGAATTACAAAAACCGAAGGAGGCGGTCTAATGAAAACATTTTTATTCGGGCTACTAGCGATAATCGCCGTACTACTATTCGTGGCCATCATTTACGCAGCGGTCGGCGCAATCTTTTACCTCGGATTGCCGGTGCTAGGCGTTGAGATAACGTACGGACAGGCGGTTGTACTAGCGATTCTGATTTCGACAGTCGGGTAGTTGTTACGCGGTGGAAATGGCGGAAAGCAAGCGAAAGGGGACGATTAATCTGACGAATATAAACATCGAACAAATAGCGCAGGAATTTACGCAACAACTCGACAGATGGTACTCCATGCCGGAGCAATATGATAACGAACTCGACCGGCAAATTCACCAATGGTACGCAAACCCGCCGCAAGTATGGCCGAAGCGTCCGTATTTCTCGCCGTCAAATTCGAAAGCCTGTCCGCGCGAACTATACGTCAAAGCCAAACGTGCGAAAAAGGACTCGTTTCCCAAACCGCCATATCAAGGACGTTGGCAAGAAATCGGAACGGCGATCGGCGACGTCATTCAGCGGACCATTCTCGCAATGGAACGTAATCTGCCCGGCTGCCCTTTCCGATTTGAGCGCAACGCCGATGGGACGCCTGTTTTCGAGGACTTTGCGAAGAAGAATCACGAAATCACGCACAAAGGGCAACGGTTTTACCTTTACGGTACCTGCGACGGCGTCATGCAGTATATCAACGAGGATGGCGAAATAATTCGCGTGGGCCTCGAAATCAAGTCGAAGCAATCAACGCCAGCGAAAACGTCCTTGTACTCATTTAAAGAGGCGGAGGAAGGGCACCGTCAGCAATGCGTAGCCTACTCGATTATGTACGACGTTGACTACTACATCATCTTGTACGTGAACACAGCGAAAAAGGCGTGGGTCATGAGCGATGAGGATTACGCAGCGACACCGGACATTAGAGCGTTTGGCTTCGAGATAACGGACGCTGATCGTGAAGCATTACTCGATAACTTTGCGGAAATAACGAGGTGCATCAATAACGACACGCCACCAGCGATTGATTTGTCGCGATGGACGTTCAACAACTTCAAAACGGCGTGTGCGTTAAGTCTTAGCGAAGATGAATACGAAACACTTCAAGCGCAAGTCAGCCGAGCAATGCGATCGGGGCTGTCGCAACGGACGAAGGAACAGTATTACGAAGCGTTCGAGTTTATTCGCGAGGTGCGGGAAAAGGAGGCGGTTTGATGGTTAACGGAAAAATAAAGAATTTCACTCACGTAGCACAAGAAAATGCGGATGTCTTTTTCGAGAAGGTCAGCAAGAGGTTACAGGAGCTTGCCAATTTAGACGTCGAAGTTCAGTACCAATGCACAATGCAACCAAACGGGGTAGCCTTATTTTCTGCGGTGATTATCGGACGTGAGGTGAAGGCGTGAGAATTCTCGCATTTGACACCTCGCTATCAGCACCCGGCGTTGCCATCATCGAAGTTGTTCGGGGTAAACCTCGCATAGTCGACCTATCGCACGTCACGACCGACTCGAAAACGCAAACGCACGGACTCCGCGCCGACATTGTCGAGAGTTGGACGACGCTATTCATCGCCAAGCACGCGAAAAAGGGATTCGATTTCATTACTCGCGAGGATTTCCACGGACAGTCCAGCGCGCAAAACTATCCGGTGATGGCTGCGTGGAGCGGTTGCGAAAGGGCGGTCGAAAAGTTCGGCTTCAAGTTCGACAAGTTTACGTATACGCAAAAGAACGGGCGCCGGAAAACGTTGCTCGGAATCCCGCAGTCGCAAGTCAAGTTGCTAGTGGTCGGAAAGGGTAAGGCGGAAAAGGACGAAGTAGCCGTAGCCGTGCGAAAGTGGACGGGCTACACGGGCGAATTTGCGACGGATGACTGTTCGGATGCGGCGGCCGTGGGACTGGCGTATCTAATAAACGAAGGAGTGATCGCGGAATGAGTTATCTATACGGAAGTGAGTGGGTCACTGTGGAAGAGTTAGTCGGCAAAACGATTGTTAGCGTAGAAAATCGCGATAACTACGAACTTCATTTTCAAACCGACAACGGGGAGAAATACGTCATGTTTCACGAGCAAGATTGTTGCGAAAGTGTTTCAATCGAGGATATTAACGGAGACTTAGACGATTTAATCGGTACGCCTATCCTTATGGCGGAGGAAGTAATGCAAGAGGGCGAGGAAAGCGAGTGGGGCGAATCATCGACATGGACGTTTTATAAAATCGCAACTATTAAAGGTACGGTCGTCATTCGATGGCTTGGCGAGAGTAATGGCTATTATTCGGAATCAGTTGACTTCGTTAAATTAAGGGAGGCGGCGGAATGAAACAGCAAGCAATCGAAAAGGCAACGCAATATATCGAAGCAATGGCGGCGAAACTCGGAGTAGCTGCCGAGCATGTTTACGGATTGATGGTTCGCCAGCAGATTGCGGACGGGGTTGTTGCGATCGTCGGGTATCTAGCGTTCTTAGCGATAGGGATAGCGATTATTTTAATTGCGAGAAAGTATGCAGACTATAAGGACGGAAATATGGCGACCGTTATCGTGTTATTTGGAACACCGCTGTTTATGATATTCGCATTACTTTTCGGGGCATTTGACGTACTAACTGCGATTAAGCAACTAATTAACCCCGAATACTACGCGATCAAAGAAATCCTCGACGCACTATCGGGCGGGAAGTAACATGCACGCCGAAGCATACCGAAAGTTCATTCGAGTATTAACGCAAGAATTAACGGAAATTGACCGTGACCTTGCCCGTGAGAGCGAGCGCCAATCGGAATTACTCGCTAGGCGGGCGGAGGTCGTCGATGGGTTAAACGGGTTGAAAAAGGAGCTTGATAAGCGGTGATTTATTACGCCACATTAACGGGTAACGTTCGGCGGTTCATCGCCAAGACCGGACTGCAGGCCGAAGAAATCAAACCGGGCTTAATCGCAAATAAACGATTTATATTAGTTACCTACACGATAGGGCTCGGAGAAGTACCAGCCGTGGTCGCCGACTTTCTAAAAGAAAACGGCGAATTACTTGCGGGTGTAGCGGTTAGCGGTAACCGTAATTGGGGCGACTACTATGGAAGGGCTGGCGATATTATCGCGAAAGAGTACGGTGTTCCCTTAATGCTGAAATTCGAATTAGCAGGCACGCAGGACGACGTAAATAAATTTAAAGAAAAGGTGATCCAATGCAACATATAGCGTTAAACAACGAAATTATGCAACGAGATAACGACGGTAGTTTGCAACTCGATAAAGATAAAGAAGCGGTCAAAGCGTATTTTATCGACTACGTTAACCAAAATACCGTATTCTTTCATAACTTGCGTGAGAAACTCGATTACCTTGTCGAAAACGATTATTACGACAAAACGCTGCTTGATAAATACACCTTCGAAGAAATTAAGGCGGTTTATAAAACGGCATATGCGAGGAAATTTCGCTTCCCTTCGTACATGTCAGCGTTTAAATTCTACAACGATTACGCGTTGAAAACCAACGACGGGAAAAAGATTCTTGAAAGGTATGAAGATCGCATTTCAATAGTCGCCCTTTTCCTCGCGGACGGTGACGCAAAAAAGGCAATTGAATTTGCGAATCTATTAATCAATCAAGAATATCAGCCGGCCACGCCTACGTTTCTAAATGCTGGCAGGGCGCGAAGGGGCGAGCTAGTGTCGTGCTTCCTACTCGAAGTAGGCGACAGCTTAAACGACATCAACATGGCGGAATCTACAGCGAAACAATTATCAAAGATCGGCGGTGGCGTCTCGCTTAACCTTTCGAAAATCCGCGCAAAAGGCGAATCGATTAAAGGCATAGCTAACGTCGCAAAAGGCGTAGTGGGCGTTATGAAACAATTAGACCACGCTTTCCGTTACGCAGACCAAATGGGGCAAAGACCCGGCGCTGGTGCCGTTTACTTGAACGTATTCCACGCCGATATTAACGACTTTCTTGAAACGAAGAAGATTAACGCCGACGAAGATTTCCGAGTTAAAACATTGTCAATAGGCGTAGTCATTCCCGACAAGTTTATCGAACTAGCCCGCGAAAATAAACCCGCATACGTATTTTACCCTTATACGGTTTATAAGGAATACGGCGAGTATTTAGACGAAATGGATATCGACGAAATGTACGATAAATTAGTCGATAACCCTAACATTCGTAAGGACAAGGTAAACCCACGCGCCTTGCTAGAAAAGATCGCTGCCTTGCGGTTTGAGTCCGGCTACCCTTACGTTATGTTCGACGGTAACGTCAATAAGGCGCACGCACTCGGTAATCTCGGCAAGGTAAAGTTTTCGAATTTGTGTTCGGAAATCCTCCAGTTCAGCGAGTTATCCGAGTACGCAGATTACGGCGAGCAAGACGCGCTAGGGTTCGATATTTCGTGCAACCTAGGCTCTCTGAACATCGCGAATGTTATGGCGAATAAATCCATCGAAGGATCGGTCAAGCTCGCTATGGACGCGTTGACACGTGTATCTATCGAATCTAATATCGCAAATGCGCCGGCAGTTGCTCGAGCCAATCGCGAAATGAGGTCGGTAGGTCTTGGCGCAATGAATCTACACGGATTTTTAGCGCAAAATGGCATCGCGTACGAAAGCGCCGAAGCACGCGAATTTGCAGACGCATTTTTCGCAGCTGTCAACTACTATTCGCTAGTACGGTCGAATGAACTTGCGGAAGAGACTGGCGAAGTATTCCACGGATTTGAAAACTCGGCATACCACGATGGCAGTTATTTCGATGACTACGTTAAAGCGGATTACTTGCCGAAATCCGAACGTCTCAAGGCGTTGTTCGACGGTATCGAGCTTCCAACAACCGACGACTGGAATGAACTGCGTGGGCGGGTGATGGCAGGCGGTCTTTATCACTCGTATAGACTAGCGATTGCGCCGACTGGCTCTATCTCATACGTACAGTCAGCGACAGCAAGCGTAATGCCGATTATGGAGCGCATCGAGGAACGGACGTACGGAAATTCGAAAACATATTATCCGATGCCGGGCTTGTCTCCGCAAACGTGGTTCTTATTTAAAGAGGCGTATGACATGGACATGTTTCGAGTGGTCGACATGATCGCGACAATTCAGCGGCACGTCGATCAGGGCATTAGTTTCACGCTGTTTATGAAAGACACGCATTCAACACGCGATTTAACGCGAATTGACTTATACGCACACCATCGCGGAATCAAGACGATTTACTATGCTAGGACAAAAGATACGGGCCAGGCCGACTGCTTATCTTGCACGGTTTAAGGAGGACGATAACTTGACGAAAGTATACACGGCGGCTAACTGGTCGCAACAAGACGATGATTTTACGCAAATATTCTACGCACAAAATACGCGCCAGTTTTGGCTACCCGAAGAAATCTCGCTAACCGGCGACATTCATTCGTGGAAGGGACTCTCCGAAGAAGAACGGCGCGCCTACATGCAAGTCCTCGCTGGCCTAACGATGCTAGACACGATACAAGGCGATGACGGCATGACGTCAATAGTCCGGCACGTAGAAGGACACCAGCGAAAAGCCGTCCTAACGTTCATGGCAGCGATGGAAAACGCTGTGCACGCGAAGTCATACTCGAATATTTTCATGACGCTTGCTTCGAAAGAAGAAATCGACGGCTTGTTCGAATGGGTGCAGGAAAATCCGCATCTACAACGCAAGGCGGCGGTCATTCGTAAATACTACGATAATATCACGGACGACGAATCGTTATATAAGGCGATGGTTGCGTCAGTATTTCTCGAAAGCTTCCTGTTCTATTCCGGCTTTTACTATCCGCTGTATTTCTACGGGCAGGGTCGAATGATGAACAGTGGTGAGATCATAAATCTGATAATCCGCGACGAGTCGATCCACGGCGTGTATGTTGGGCTACTTGCGCAAGAGCTTTACGCTACATTTTCGACCGCCAAGCGCGAGGATTTACGCGACTTCGTAATTACACTGCTCGAGGAGCTTTACAAAAATGAAGCCGAGTATACTTGCGAAGTGTACGACCCCGTCGGGCTATCCTGCGATGTTAAGGCGTTCGTACGTTACAACGCTAATAAGGCGTTAGCTAATCTCGGATTCGATTCGTACTTTGACGACGAGCGAGTAAATCCGATTGTTATGAACGGCTTATCAACAAAGACGAAATCACACGACTTCTTTTCGATGAAAGGAAACGGCTACAAGAAAGCGAGAGTTGAGCCGGTAAGAGACGAAGATTTTATCTTCGAATAATCGAAAGTGGGGCGAAGTAAAAATGCCATTACCAGCGAATAATATGCTATTCGGCTTCGAGCCGTTATTAACCGACGAGCAACGAGCGTATGTCGATTCAATTTTCGATAACCAACTTACGATAGTCAACGCGAAATCAGGCACGGGCAAGACGACGCTCGCAGTTGCTTGCGCCAAATTACTAGGCAAGCCGTTGTTATACACATTTTCACCAGTCGAAGAAGGCTCGCTCGGCTTCACGCCAGGCACGGTCGAGGAAAAAGAATCCAAGTATATTCAACCGCTGCTCGACGCGTTAGTCGAGATTCGAGAGGACCAGCGCTTTGCAATTAAAAGCGAAAAGAATCCCGACATTATTAACGAGGGTGCGTGGATTACAGCGAAATCGCATACATTCGTTCGCGGTACGAATATTAAAGACTCCGTTCTGATCGTCGATGAGGCACAAAACTTCACTCGCGGCGAATTAAAGAAATTGCTGACTCGATGCCACGATACTACGAAGGTCATCGTAATTGGTCACGACAAGCAAATCGACCTTAAAGACCCGAAGAAGAGTGGCTTCGTGCCTTACATCGAACATTTTCGCAATGAACCGTATGCGAATGTATTGGAACTTACGAAAAACTTCCGCGGGCGATTAGCGCAGCATGCGGACGAATTAGAATGGTAGGAGGATGATAGGATGAACGTAACTGCGAAAATTAAACAATGGGCAATCGACCGCAATCTCCATACGGCTAATCCCGACAAGCAAATGCTCAAATTATTCGAAGAGTTAGGCGAGTTGGCGGAAGGAATGGCGAAAGCACGGCCGGACCAAGTAAAGGACTCAATTGGCGACATATACGTTGTGCTAACGATTCTATCGCTTCAACTCGGAATTGACATAGAAGATTGTATCACGATTGCCTACGGTGAAATAAAAGATCGCAAAGGGCGTATGGTCGACGGAGTTTTCGTAAAAGAGGCGGATTTAAAGGAGGCGGAATAATGGCTGACAAACAATATCTCGAACTAGCGCAGCACATTCTCGACCACGGCGTCGAAAAGACCGACCGAACCGGCACTGGCACGTTGTCAGTGTTCGGGTGGCAGTCGCGATATGACTTATCGAAAGGCTTTCCGTTGCTAACTACGAAAAAGCTTCACTGGCCGTCGATCGCTCATGAACTGTTGTGGTTTCTTAGCGGTGACACAAACGTCAAATATCTTCGCGAAAACGGTGTTCGGATATGGAACGAGTGGACGGACGAAAACGGCGACTTAGGGCCGGTGTACGGGGCGCAATGGCGAAGTTGGCTTGTGGAGCCTCACGTTATGATCGACCAAATCGCGCAAGTCATCGAACAAATCCGCACGAATTCCGACAGCCGGCGACTAATTGTGTCAGCCTGGAACGTTGGCGAAATCGACGAAATGGCGCTGCCACCGTGTCATCTATTGTTTCAGTTCTACGTTGTGGAGGGGCGGTTGTCGTGTCAATTATACCAACGTTCGGCTGACGCATTTTTAGGAGTTCCCTTCAATATCGCGTCTTATGCACTACTAACGCATATGATCGCACATGTGACCGGCTTACAAGTCGGAGAGTTCGTTCATACGTTAGGCGATGCACATATTTATACGAATCATATCGAACAGGTCAAAACGCAATTACAGCGTGAGCCTCGACCTTTGCCTACGCTTAAAATCAAGCGAAAAGTATCGAACATCGACGATTTCACATTTGACGATTTCGAAATTATCGGCTACGACCCGCATCCTCACATCGCAGGCAAAGTCGCAGTTTAAAGTATTGTGACCGGAATGTAATGAAGGGCAAGGAGTGATTCCATCGGTACGACAACCTTAGCGATACTACTAATGACGCAAATACTGACGCACGCAAACGAAGTAGCCAGCGAGCCTTACGAAATGCCGACCGTGCTAGTCGAGGCGGTCGAAAGCCCTTGGCGCACATTCGAAGCTACCGCATATACCGCGCAATGTGACGGATGTATCGGGATCACGAAAACGGGCGTTGACGTGCGCAACACTATTCGACATAACGGGCGGCGAATCATCGCAGTCGACCCGAATTTCGTTCCGCTTGGGTCGGTCGTGGAAGTCCGGCTGACTGATGGCAGCACTTTCGAAGCCGAGGCGCAGGACATCGGCGGGGCGATCAAGGGCGCACGCATTGACTTGTTGGTTGCAGACAAAGCAACGGCGAGGCAGTTCGGGCGACAAAACGTTGAAATACGAATTATAGAAGAAGGGAAGCGGTAAAATGGGCGGTCAATTAGTTGTATTAACGGAGGACGACATTCGGAAACAACCAGATAAGGTAATCGAATTACTTGCGAATCTAGCCCGCAGAGTCACATCGCTTGAGCAACAGTTGAAAGACGCGCAAGGTAACGTCGAGCGACAGGCGCAGGAATTAGCGGAAGTCAAACACCTCGCGGTTTCGAACGAAAAGGACATTGCGGCGTTGGACGAGCGTACTCAGCCGATACCTTGCGAAGAGGGGCCTACAACAGATGAGTCGATCGTTATCGACCTTGCGAAAATTAAGACGTTCAAACTGTCGGACTTAACCGGCAAGACTTTGCGTATTTACTCGGCGACAGATACGGCTGACGGAATTAGCGTTACAACTACGGTCGCAATCGATGGGTTTGACGGCAAAATGTACGTATTAGAAAGCGAGGTTTCCGCCAATGAATCACACGATTGAAGTTTCGCGAAAAGTCATCGTTACTAAAATTTGTCTCTGTGGGAAATTGAGGGCCGGCAAGGATGCGGTGGCACAGCAATTATACTTGCACCACGGCTTTGACAAGGTCGCGTTCGGTGACGCGCTTAAACGAGTCGCACACGAAACCTTCCCGTGGGTGAGCGAGTTTTCAAAGCCCCGCGCGCTGTACCAGCAAGTCGGCCAGCTGATGCGCGAAATCGAGCCGGACGTGTGGATTCGGCATGTCGAGCGCAGGGTTGAATCGTTTATTAACATACGCAAAGACGATCGAGATCGCGTTGGCATTGTCGTCACAGATTTGCGGCAGCCGAACGAATATGAATGGGCACGGGCTAACGGCTTTACGATTATTCGTGTCACAGCTCCCGAAGCCGACCGTTTGCTGCGGGCAAAGTTGGCTGGCGACGACTTCTCCGAGGCGGACTTAGCGCATGAAACGGAAAGCCATGTCGATGGGTTTACGGTTGATTTCGAGGTGGTCAACGATGGGACGGTCGAGGAACTACATGCGAAGGTTGACGCGATAATGGCGGAGATAAACGCGAAAGGGGCGGTTTAATGTCGTTTAATTTGACTCCACAATTACCGGCGAATGGTCTAACAGTGCTTGAATTGTTTTGCGGTGGGGGTCTTGGGGCAATCGGCTTCAAAGCGGCAGGTTACGAGATTATAAAAGCGCTAGACTTCGATAAAAACGCGGTCGCTGCTTATCGGCATAACTTCGGCGATTACGTAGAACAAGCGGATATTAGTTCGGTGGATATAGGCAGTTTACCGAACGCGGATGTCATTTTCGGAGGACCACCGTGCCAGGACTATTCTGTTGCTGGGAACGGAGAGGGGGAAGAAGGCGAGCGCGGCAAACTCGTCTTTCGATACCTCGATATTATCGCGGCGAAACAACCGAAAGCATTCGTATTTGAAAACGTAAAAGGGCTTATCGGCAAAAGGCATCGGCATACGTTTGACGCGCTACTATCTAAATTTAGCGAAATTGGATACGAAGTAAGTTGGCAACTAATTAACGCGTGGGATTACGGTGTAGCACAAAAGAGAGAGAGGGTATTTATCGTTGGGGTTCGGCAAGACCTCAGCGTTAAGTTCGAGTTTCCTACGCCGATGGAAGGAGACTACCGGACGAAAGTATTGCGGGATGTAATCAGAGATTTACCGGACCCTCATCCGGAAGAGCGTAACCCTCAAGATGGCAGGTATTCATCTCAATTTCTTTCTCGGAATAGAGTGGTTGGCTGGGAATCCCCTGCGTACACGGTCCTTACAAGTCCGCGGGATGCTTCCATTCATCCGGGGGACGGAGATCTTACGATGGATGTCGTTCGTGAACGTACCGAAAAACATTACTCATCGCCAAAAAGCGATAGCGAGCAGCCGTTTCATCCATCGGAAGCGCCGCGAAGGTTTACCGTCCGAGAGGCCTTGCGTATTCAATCTGTGCCGGATACGTATGTGCTGCCCGATTCAATCTCGCTGTCAGCGCAGTACCGCATCGTTGGCAACGGCATCGCAAGTCGGGTCGCTTGGTACATCGGAAAGGCACTAGCGGATCAATTACCGCGCTAGTCCTTCGGCAGCTCAAACGCATGCCAAAACACGCTTCCCTCGTCAACTTTTCCGACATAAACGAATTTCGCCGGTAATTGTCCGGGTATTGCGAGCTTGTCCGCAACCATCTTGCCGGCTTTCACGCCGAGGTAGCCACGCTTGTCGGGGCGGACAGTCGTCGCGTTCGGTATTTTCGCAAGGTCTTGTTTTACAACGCCAATTCGCTTGTTTTCAACGTCAACGCTGACGACAACAGGCGTAAATTGGGTAATCGCAAGCTCGCGGAGGGCTGACGCTGACACGCGCAAGCGGTAAAACTTATCGATCGTCAGCGCAACATCGCCACGCGACGTTAATTTCAACGGTTCAAAAGCCAATATAATCACGTCCTATATACGAAATAGTTAACGTTATTATAACGCAAACGAAACAAAAACGAAAGCGAGGCGGTTTATATCGACAAACAATCGAAGGAACGGGCGCTCGAATCGAAATACCCTGCGCTAGACAATCCGCAAGGCGTCCGCATGTTGCTCGGCGATTATCATGCGTTGGTCGAGCGCCAGTATGCGGGTGACTACGATGCGATCGTAATACTTGTCGACTTGGCAACGGCAATCGAGCGGGCGGGGCTTACGGATAGGCAGCGTGAAGCCCTGTCGCTCGTATATGTCGAGGATTTGACGCAAGAAAAGGCGGGCGAACGGATGGGAATTCGGAGGGAAGCAGTTAAGCGTCATGTAATCGTTGCAGAAACGAAGATTGCTAGAGTCTACGAGTCTTGGGCGAGAAAAGGCGAGGGATATTCATTAAATATCGGGGAGGAAACGGAATGACATCGAACGAATTTAACTCAAAAATAGACGAGCTGTGGTCGCAAACAAAGGCGGGTAACTTACCGCGCGAGGAAAGATTCGCCGCAATCGAGGCGCTAACGGTCGAATACGTGTCGGCAACGGGCAAGCGTCCTGATCCCGCGCAGCTCGATCGGTTGGCGACGCTGTGCTTATACGAAGAATTAACCGACCCGCATCCGGATAAAATGGCGCGCGATGAGTACCCGATTATGAGTGATTCGCAGGAAGAAGAACGTCACAAGGACGAAGTATCGCTGACTTGGGCGGAAAGTGTCGGTACTGACGGAAGAGATTACGCAAAACAGACGAGGGAATATCGTCGAAAGTTACGAAATTTATAAGAAAGTAGTACCATTTTAGGTCGTTAGTTGGCTATACCTTATAGAGGGAAGTTTATACGCTCGTCAGCGTTATGTTGACGGGCTTTTTTATTTTGCGAAGGAAAACGAATGAGTCGGGTATACTCCGACCGTCCTTCCGATTATTCAAACGGAGGGGAATCAATTGGTACAGAACTATATTTGCGGTCACAAAATGAAAGAGGTAGTCGTTGACATTACGCGAAAATCTGACAGAAAGACAGCTGAAAACGTAATCGTCAAACATTGCGAAATATGCAACGTTTACTACGTGGATTTCGAGGTGATTTCGTTTGAATAAAGCCGAACTAAGCGCGAAAGTTTCGCGGCTAATCAGCGGAGCGCCTCGTGGCACGATAACGCACACTACTGGCAATTTCGGACGCGATGAAATCGGAACCGTGTACTTTATACAATCAGCTGCTCAACGAGAAACCCAACGACGAATCATGCGGCAGAAACGAGAAGGACGCAAAGAAGCGTTCTTTTTTAGCGTTATGGAGCGAATGCACTACGTCGCGAGCGTACTAACTCCGGCTCAATGTGGTTATTTGCTCGTACTAACAAGCCACGTCGACTTTGACGGGCAACTCATTAAGTCCGAAAAAGACCCGACGCCAATGACGCCGGCCTGCATGCAGAAAACGTTGAAGCTAACGTCTACCAAACGTCGTACATTCTACGACTTTATGGACGCGTGCCTTGACCACGGAATTATTAAGCGGAAAGATGACGCCTATTACATCGAGCAGGGCTTTCATTTTCGGGGCAAGACGGAAGGTGAGCGTGTTGTTCGGACGTATATCGCACAGCTTCGCGAAATGTACAAGGAAGTAAATGCGCACGACATCGGCCTGCTGTACCGGCTTCTCCCGTTTATCCATGTTGACACGAATATCCTTTGCGCGAACCCTAACGAAAAGAATCCGAGCGCGGTCGTTAAGTTTAATCGTAAGTCCCTGGCGGAAGCGATCGGCGTAACTCCGCAAGTCATTTCACGAGCGACATCGCGTATGATTTACGACGGTAAGTCGGTCTTTGCGAAAGTGTCCACGGCTACTGACGGTACGTTTTATATGCTGAATCCGTCGATATTCCGGAGGGCTGATCGTGATGATTACGACGTGACGACGCGTGTTATATTCGGGCTGAACTAAAAGTGTGTTCCCATTCGTACAGTTTCGGCCAAAAGTGTGTTTCTATTCGTACACCGAAAAAGTGACGCAAACCCTTGTGGGAGTAGGTGTGGAGGCGGTTTTAGGGGCGAGATGATATATAATATAAGATACGTAATCCTTGCGCCCTCGTTCCGCTTTGCTACACTACGGCGCCTCGCTTTTATATTTAAATACATTTTCGCGAAAAGAAACATATGCGTAGCAGAACGTCGGCGTTAGCCGGCGGGCTGCAATGTTTTAATAACCGAAGGTTAAACGTTAGTAACGTATGAATTTACGGAAAGGAGAACGATAGACATGGCGTTAAAACGATTAAACACCGAGCATCTTATCGCTATTAAGTGGCTTGCGCTACCGAAGAAAGGCGGCAAGACTATCGCTGAAATAGCGCAGTTATGCGACGTAAGTGAACAGTCGATTTACAACTGGCGTAAGGATCCGTTGTTCGAGCGTGAGTTAAAGCGGGAAATGGTTCGTAATACGCTCGATAAGTTGCCGGAGGTACTCGAAGCTGTGCCGGATATTATCGTACGTGACGGTAACGCTGCGATGTTCAAGACGTTGTTGCAAGCGCATGATATGCTGACGGACAAGGTCGAAGTTGAGACGAAGCAGTCGGGCGATAGCGTTAATGTGGACGAGTTACGTGCGAGATTAGAACGGTTGAGGGCTGACGATTCTAAAGCGGAGTAATTTACGCACATATAATAGGAAGGTAAGCGGATGCGGGCGATTTAGTTAGGTTTAGCTTACGAGGACGTTTCGCTGAATACATCGGTTGGGGCCTCCTGACGCACGACCCCTCGGAAATTTTCAGACGCCCGCATAAACGCTGCATAAACTCGCATGTAGTTACGAAAACCGTATGCAAGAACGGTGGGAAATACCGTCGCCCAACCGACCTACCGTCCGCGTCAAATCAACAATGTATAAAATCGTGCATAAACGATATAAACAGGCGGAGTGCAAACGTTGATATACCGCGGGTTGCGATCGGACCCAACTTCCGATAGGAATTATTATGTAAACTAGAAATGAATATTTTATACATCGATATGCAGCACGAGAATATTGTCGATGAATAAATATTCTAGTAGGGGGTACCAAGGGGGACTACCCCAATTTTTTCAAAATAAAGGCGGAACTTCAATCCGCGCTTCAATTTTTAATTTTGGCTTTAGCGTAATAAAGCGTATGCCTGCCGAATGCCTAACGGTGGGCTTTTCGTATTACATAGCGTCACACCTAACGGTAGTCGGCGCAAATAAAAACGAAGGATGATGACGATGAGTAAAATCGAAGAATTAAGCGTATATCTTAAAACCTTACGCGAATTGAAAGCCTGCGGGTATAAGTGCGAAAAGGAGATTGCGGAGGCTATTCGAGAAATGCAGGACGTACTTGAAATTGGCGAAAGAGTGAAAAGTGACGATAATTATGTTCGTTACAAACTCGCTATAAGAGGAATGGTAGACTCGTATGCCGGAATACCTACGAACGAGCAAGTTAAACTAAAGGTAACGAATAAGTTTATTTACGATTTATATAAGGATTTCCCTAGGCTAACCGACGTATGTATCGGATTCGAAAGGGGTAGCGGAGTAACTACATCTATTGCCGCATTAATCAAGACGTTTGACGACGTTTACTTTATCGTTAGAAGCGATAGGGAAGCCGAACATTTAATGGCACGACTTTGCAAGTCTGATCGAGTACTAGCGGCTGCAGCAGGAAACAATTTACGAGGTAGACATTTTGGAGGGACGGTATTCGTAGACGACAGTGTGGGCGACATCTCCATAAAAGCTACGAAGGTAATACGTATTAAATCGTTCGAAGTATAAACGGAAGGGAGGTCGATGTTCTATCGCATGGGTAAACGGAAAATGGCTCGATCGTAATTCGCGGGCTGCACTTATCGATGATCTAACCGAAGTAATCGACGCAATGGGCGCAAATGTAGCGTCACTTGACGACGTGGATTTAGCGAAACTTGACGGCTATATCACCGAGCTTGAGCGCTTACGCCGTGTCCATCGTGCCGAAGTCGACCTCTTATATTTCGCATGGTGTTACTTTAGCGATGTTGCCAATCCGGACAACGACGGGAACTGGGACGGTTTTGACCTCCCCTCGGTTGATTTCGCGCCACGGTTTCACAAGGAAATCTGCGACATAATAGACGATGTAGCCATTCGGACACCTAACGCTAAGGTCGCGGTTGCAGCGCCTCGTTCGCACGCCAAATCGTCGTACTTATCGAAGGCATCGCCGTTGCGTGAGATCGTTATGCGCAGGCGAAAATATATCATTATTATATCCGAAACGCCATCGGTCGCAACGGCCAACCTCGAATGGATCGCGAACCAGCTTAAAGGAAACGCCAAGCTACGCGCCGACTTTGGGCCGTTGTTATCGCCGAAACAACAGATGAACCCTCGTGACAATTCCTCGGAGTTTATCGCATGGGAGTCGCAAGGGGAGGTAGTAGCCCCGAAACAACTAACGCTGACACAAGCGGCATCGACAGGGCAGGCGCTCCGTGGACGTAACTGGAACGGAACGCGACCCGACCTCGTTATCTGCGATGACCTAGAGGACTTGCGCTCGAACGCAGGTACAAAGGAGCAACGTGAAAAGCTGGCGGATTGGTTTAGCGCGGTAGTCATGCCGTTAGGTGACCCGAAAGGAAAGAAAACGGCGTTTCAGTATATGGGGACGGTCGTACACGCGGAATCCTTGCTGAATAACGTAATTAAGCATCGCGCCGACTTCAACTCCGTCAAATATAAGGCGCTGATAGACGAGCCTGATCGTATGGACTTATGGGAACGATGCCGTGCGCTATACCTTGATGACGCCTTGACGCCTACCGAGCGAAAAGAAGCAGCCGAGCAGTTCTACGCTGACAATTACGAAGAAATGGAGCGCGGAGCAGTCGTCTTGTGGCCGGAAGTCCAGCCGTTATGGAAGCTAATGACGTGGAAATGGGACAACGGTTCCAAGGCGTTTAACACGGAATATCAAAACGAGCCGCGCGACGAAGAATCAGCGATATTCCATGTCGATAAGTTGCGCATGTTTGACGAGTCGGATTTGTTCGATAAAGAAGGGCGCCCGATGCCGTTGGAGTTTTTCGGCTTTTGGGACATCGCATTCGGAAAGTCTCGTAGGTCGGACTACAACGCTATTGTGACGGTTGCTCGCAATCGAATCACCGGCGTTTTATTCGTTGTTGACGCGTGGGCAAAGAAATGCCAGGCGCATGAAGCACTCGAAGTCGCCGTCGAGAAAATCGAGGAATACGGTCATAAGATATTCGGCGTTGAAACAGTCGGCGCCCAGCATGACCTTTATCGCCAGTTACGCGAACGTCTCGCTAAAGACGGCATATATGGTACAAAGTTAAAGCCGATTGTAACGCGGTCAAATAAAGAAGAACGAATCGAGTCGCTTGAGCCGTTGTGTGAAAGCGGCTTTTTGCGTTTCCGAAAAGACCAACGCTTGTTGTTCGAGCAGCTTGAGCAGTTCCCTGGCGGAACCCATGATGACCTGCCGGATTCGCTCGCAGGTGCAGTTGATTTAGCCGGTGGAACTAGACGTAGGCGAACGTTCTATACCAAACCGAAAGGAGTGTAACCGTGACATTATTTAAAATTGGCGAATACTACCCGCATCCCGCACATAAAGATCGCATCTTGCGGTATCGCGAAAATAAGAAATTATTTAAGGGCGATCATTACAGCGTGCTTGAACAGAAAGCGGCTTATTTAACCGGACGACAAGCGAATCTCGTTTATATAACGGTGAATATTGCCGGTATCATATGCAAGAAATCGGCGGACTTCCTTTTCGGAGAAACGCCGATATTTAGCGCAGGAACATCGGACAATTCGAGGGAACAAAAAGCCATCGAGCGATTGGTTGCGGATAACGACCTAAGTATCACGAATTACGAATCGGCGCTAGGCAATTCCTATCGCGGCGACTCATTCTATAAGGTTCGCTGGGGGCAACGTTACGGTGGGCTACTCCCTGTTGCAACGGATCCATACCGCGTAATTATCGAAGCGCAAAACGCGGAGTATGTTTTCCCGGAAACATCGCCGACCGATGCGAATACGATTCTTGCTTACCACGTTGCGTACCCGCAATTAGTAGAACACATGAAAGGCGAAGAGTGGATTTTAAACGTAGAAACGCATTATCCAGGGCGTATCTTTTATCGCAAGTTTCGCATGAACCCGATTAACTACGTGCAAGGCACGAACGAGGTTGCCGAGTGGAAAATCTATGCGGAGCTCGTTGATGCTCGAAACGCCCTCGAAACAGGCGTACCGTTCCCATTAGTTATACACGTCCCTAATTACGCAACTGACGACGAATGGGAAGGTATCGACGACTTAACGGAACATACCGGCATATTTGACGAAATCAACAACCGCCTAAGTAAGATCGCTGAAATCCTCGACAAGCACAGCGACCCAGCGATGGCGGTTCCGGCGGGAACGCTCGGCGAGGATGAAAACGGACAGCCGATATTCCACGCAGGCCGCGATAAGATATTCGAGGTCATGGATAAAAACGAAATCATGCCGCAATACATTACGTGGAATGGTCAACTTGACGCAGCGTTTAAAGAACTCGAACGGCTTGTCGACTTGCTACTAATGAACGCGGAAATTCCAGCGGTTGCGCTCGGACGAGACAACAGCGGCACTTCGGGGTCGAGCGGTGTATCGATTAAATGGCGCATGAACTCGTTGTTAGCGAAGATTAATAGGAAGCGACAATATTACGAAAAAGGACTGAAACACGTTCTACTAATTGCGCAAATCCTAGAACACGCGCAAAGTGACGAGAAGCTAGATTACGCAATTTCAACGCCGATAATCAGATTTAAAGACGGATTGCCTGACGATGAAATGGAACAAGCGACTATTGCGCAAATCAAGACGGGCGGCAAGGCAACACAATCGCAATTATCCGCGATTATGCACCTGCACGGATACACAGAAGAACAGGCGCGCATTGAGCTGGAACGTATTCAAGCCGAAGAAAAGGCGGAAAGTTTCGTTGATTCTTCGATATTCAATAAGGAAGGCGGCGAAGAATAATGCTCTTTCCGCCACCGCCTAACTACGATTACGACGCTAAAAAACTCGTAAGATATTACGAAAAAGCTATTGACGATATTTTACGAGAATTAGAGCGTATAGATTTAACGAATTTTCAGCGCGCTAACGCCATAGCAACGCTGGGCTCCATTAGCGAGATTCTACAAGACCTTGACGGAAAAGCCGCGGCATGGGCTACGGTTGCTATTACTAAAGCGGTCACAGACGGTGTAGTCCGATCAATGATTACGCTAGGAGTCGCGGATAACGTTCAGCAAGCGCAGACAATCGTTAGGTTCAACCGAATCAACCGTGAACTTGTTAAGGCAGCGACTGCAGACACGCAAGCCGACTTACTCGCCGTTACAAAAAACGTCGACCGAAAAGTTCGTGCAGCAGTCCGACAGGTTACGGCGGAGGTGTTTCGCGCGAACTTACCGAAAGGCATAAACGCGACACAATCGTTACGGAGGGACATTACGGCTGGTCTGCGAAAACAACTCGGCGAGTCCGTAAATACCGGCATCATTGACGCGGCTGGGCGTCGGTGGAAGCCGGTAACCTACGCCGACATGCTTGTTCGCACGAAAATGATGGAAGCGCACAAAGAAGCGACTGTTAACGAAGCGATAGCGCAAGAGGCGTATTACGGGGTGATTAGTCGCCACGGCGCAAAGGACGCTTGCCGTACGTGGGAAGGTCGAATCATCAAACTCGACCGAAACGCGCCGGGCAATTATCCGTATCTGTACGACTTGCCCCGTAATGAAATTTTTCACCCGTACTGCCGGCACGTAATAACGCCGGTTAGGGTAATCGATTATTTACCCGATGACATCAAAGCATTAAACGATCTTTAATACTCCAAATCGTGTCGCACACGTTAAAAGCGAAGGAGGTAACGAGTTGAAACGATCAAACTTTTTATTACCGTTAAATTTACAAACATTTGCGGAGGATTCAAACGCAACCTCGTCGGACGCGACGTTAAACACGGGAGCACAAGCGAATGATAAACCCGCCGGCGAAGCGTCTAAACAGCAGACGGATCACATGATTCCGAAAAGCCGTTTTGACGAGGTTAACCAAAGATTCAAGGACGTCCAAGCACAATTAGACTCAATATTAGCTGAAAAGCAAGAGGCAGATCGAAAAGCGCAAGAAGAGCAAGGAAAGTTCCAGGAACTATACGAAAATACAGCGAAAGAATTTACGCAAGTTAAAACGCAGTATGAAAGCGTAGAGAATCGAGCGAAGGAATTAGAAGGCGTAATTACCGGATTACTAGAAACTAAGCTTTCAACTATTCCGGAAGATTATCACGACTTAATTCCGGGCAATCTTACGCCGGAACAGAAACTCGACTGGATTAATAAGGCGGAGACGAAAGGGCTATTCGGCAAGAAGGAACAAAAGCCAATCGGCGAGACAACCAGCCCGTCACACGCACAAGCATTCGATTTAAACACTTTATCACCGGTTCAATTATTGAAAGCGGGCTACGGCTCGAAATAAGGCGCTTATAGGCGTCTTTTTTAAATACAAAAACTATTCATAAAGGGGATATTAAACATGGCATTAACATTAGCAGAAGCAGCAAAATTATCGCAAGATACGTTACAACGTGGAGTTATTGAAACATTCGCAAGGACTTCGTCTTTCCTTGAACTATTACCACAAATGGATATCAGCGGAAACGCCTACGCATACAACCAAGAGGGCGCGTTACCTGGAATCGGATTTCGTGACGTTAACGAAGGCTACGAGGCATCCGAAGGCGTAATCAATCCGCAATCAGAGCGTTTATACATCGCTGGGGGAGACGTTGACGTTGACCGTTTTATCGTTCAAACACGTTCGAACATTAACGACGTTCGCGCTATCCACACAGAAATGAAAGCGAAGGCTTTAGCGCTTGCTATCACAAACCAATATTTCAACGGAGATCAAGCTACTAACGCGAAAGGTTTCGATGGACTTAAAAAGCGTTTAAGCGGAAAGCAAGTTATCGACGCTGGGGATAACGGTGCTCAACTAACAATCACAATGTTAGACGAGTTAATCGACGCAGTAGAAGGCGAACCTGATGCGTTGTTCGTATCTAAGGCAATGCGCCGTGAAATCAAGCGCGTTATCCAAAATCATAACGGATATAGCGAGGGTCAATACGATGCGTTCGGACGTCCAGTTATGTCTTACGGCGGTATCCAAATCCGTACGATTGAGGACGATAACACGGGCGCAGCAATTCTTGGCTTCAACGAAACGCAAGGATCAGCTTCAAACGCTGGCTCTATTTACGCGGTTAAATTCGGACCGGAGCAGTACGTGTCAGGACTACAAAATGGCGGCGTAAGCGTTCGTGACCTTGGCGAACTTAACGAAAAGCCAGTATTCCGTACTCGTATCGAATGGTACGCGGGAATGGCGGTATTCCATCCGAAAGCTGCTGCACGTCTAAAAGGCGTACTAAAAGCGTAATTAACGGCGGGCCTAGCGCTCGCCTTTACTTTTTATGACGGAAGGAGCCGAACAAAACGTGAAATATAAAATTTTAACGCCAAACGAACAGTACAACGGAGTTACCGAAGGAGTCCCGTTCGCGGTAGGCGTTGGATATACGGACAATGAAGCGATCAAGAACGTTTTGGTAAACGACTACGGATATAAGTGCGAAGAGAAGGAGGCTGTAAAGCCGAAAACACAAACGGAGGCTAAGCCGAAGAAAACCTCCGGAAAATAGGAGGTGGCGCTATTGGCGCTCAATATTACGGAAGCTGACGCTTATATTTCAACAAACGTATTAGACGTTGAGGATTGGACGGATTCAGACGGCGAACGAAAGCAACGTCTGTTAAATGTAGCGAATCGGACGCTAACAAATCGGTTCAAAAAATACACAATACCTGACAACGCGGTTTACGAATTTGCGGCTTATCTAGCGGCGGTGTTTAACGACACAAATAAGATGCAACAGTACGGTGTCAAGCAATTTACGATTAAAGGTATAGCATTTACCTTCGGCTCTGATATACCGAAAGAACTTAGCGCATTAATCCCGGAACAAGTATATATGATTGTCGGCGAAGCAAATGGCGTTAATCTTTCGAAACGGCGAGTCGGAAGGAGTGTTCGTTAATGGCACTCATACCGTTAAAACAAACCGTCACGATTAAGCGAAAAGGCGAAACCGACCGTTGGGGCAGCGAAATCACGCCACCGGTTGAATTTACGCTAAAATGTCGCGTTGAGGAAGGCGCAAAGCTGACGCGGAGAACCACGCAACAGCCCGGCGCTGTTCAAACATTATCGGAAGAAGTCGTTAGTTCGGCGCGGTTCCTGCTCGACAAGTTCGCTGACGTTCGACTGACTGACGAACTATTTTACACTGACGAATCCGGAAACACACGAAATTACCTGCCTATAAATATCGTACGTACGCGAGGGCTGAACGGTAAGGCGTTGTTGACGGAAGTGGAGGTGTAGCGAATGGCAGGAAGCGGAAGATCTTCAGATTTAGATATAAGTCCATTAATGAACCTATTACGAAGAACCACTTATGCCGCACAGCGCGGCGCGAACAGAGCCATGACCGATATTAAAAATGATTGGGTACGTAGTTCCCGTGATATTGCTCCTTTAGACACAGGTAATTTACGAAAACAAATAAGTGGAAATGTAATTAAATCAGGAAATTCGCCAATCGTTGAAATCAAAGCAAACGCAATAAATAGTTCGCACTTTAACTACGCGTACTATATCCACGAAGGCGAATTTGCTGCAGACGGAAAAAGACTACGGCATCCAGGTACAGTCGAAAAGTTTCTCGACGATTCGCAACGTCAAAATGAAGAGCGATGGAAAGCAATGCTTGAAGCGGAGATTCTGAAAGAGTTACAGCGAGAGGGGTGGTAACGTGGCATCAATCGTAAATGAAATCGAAACACTTGCGGAGTTCATCGAGCCATTATTCGCGGGGGCGTCTGTTCACTACCAGCAAGTGCCGATCGAGCCTAAAGCAAACACGCTAGTCGTGCGCTACTTAATGAGTGGTAACGAAACTGAAACCGGCTATCACTATCGAATTGACCGCGACTTTCAAATCGTCTACTACGCGCAAAACGATTTCGCATGTATGCAGAAGTTCGAACAGCTCGAACGAATATTAAACGATAACTTAGCAATCCCATTGAAAGGGTCCGACCGTTACTTACGGCTGGACTCTTTTAATTTTTCGCAGCCGTTTAAGACGGAAAGTGGCGTGACCGCGATTATTGGTGTGTTAAAAGCGCATGTTCGCGAGCCACGCACGCAACCGGTTACGCAGAAGATTCAGCATGTAACCGCAACAATTAACGAAGGGGGACGATAGAATGTCGATTACACAATGGGACCCGACCGCGTTGCCGATACGCCCAGGTCTTTACATTAACTTTAAAGATGCGGCAATCGCTCAAATTACCGGCGGCGCTCGCGGAACCGTAGCAATTCCGTTGAAAACGTACGCTGGTCAAGCGCAAGCTAAAACGTTTTACACAATCGAAAAAGAGGGCGACGCGCTCATTCTTTTCGGACAAGCGAATATACAGTCCATTAAATTTGCGCTACAAGGCGGAGCTAAAGAGGTACTTGTTTACACGATGCCAGCGACGCCAATAGCCGCAGACTACGTAGAAATGCGCGAAGCATTCGAGGCTCGCCCGTTCAATGTTTTCGTTTATGACGGCGAATTTACCGCAGACGAGCAAGATAGCACGGTAGCTTGGCGGAAGCGAAACGAAACGGAAAAGAAACACTTTTACTTCGTGACAGGCGGAAGTGCTGCCGATGACCAAGATCCAACGGTAGGTAATGCGAGATCAACGAAGTTCGCCGATGACGCAACCGTTAACCTAATCGTAGGTACGTCCAATAACGGCAAGGAATATTCAAGCGGACAATATGCAGCTTATATCGCAGGGCTTATCGCAGGCACTCCGATTAACCGTTCGATTACTTACGCACAGGTGCCGGTTGGCGATGTAACTAAGCGCCTGAGAAATAGCGAAATCGTGACGGCATTGCAGGCTGGTTCGTTGGTACTCGTACATGACGGCGAAAAGGTAAAGGTCGAGCAAGGTATCGCGACTAGCAAGTCGAAAATCCGTAAGATTCGCGCAAAACAAGCCGTTGCTACGGACGTTGAGAAAACAGCACGCGACCATTACATCGGTAAGCTCGACAACAACGAGGACGGACAAATGGCGCTAATAAACGCTATCAAAGCGTATCTTGAAACGCTAGAAGTTAATAGCGTGCTTACGGACATTGTCGTTATGCTCGACCCTCAACGCGAATCGAAGGGCGACCAAGTATTCCTATTCCTGTCGTTCACGGAAATTGACTCGATGGAAAAAATCTTCTTAACAATCGAAACACAATAAGGACGGTGATTAACGAATGTTAGACGCAAGTAAAACGCTAAACGGCTCCTTCGGGAAAATGTTTCATGACGGCGAATGGCTCACGAATGTTACGCAAGCAGAAGCAACGGGCGACATTACGAAAGAGGAAATATCTCGCGCCGGAACTCGTGTCAAAGGACACAAAGTAACAAGTATTGTCTATAGTGGCTCAATGACCGGTTATAAAATCACGAGTGCGTTGTCGAAAAGAATTGCGCAAATAGCAGACGATAGTCAAGGATCGTTTGTAACGGAATTGGTAATGAAGCTAGACGACCCGGAAAACCGTGACGGGAAAACATGGGTGAGATTAAAAGGCGTTCAATTCGATAGTATTCCGATTTTAAAGTACGAAGTTGGAAGTATTGTCGAAGAGGAAACGCCTTTTACTTTTTCCGGATTCGAATATCTAAACTAAAATACGGGCGGGCGCTGACCCGCCTTTTATAACGAAAGGATGACGTAAATGAGCGCATTAGACGCGTTTTTAAAAGCTGACACTAACCTCGAAAATGACGTTTACATTAAACGATTAGATACACATATTCGCATTAAGGCTGTCGGGGATTATCGGTTCTACGAACTGAAAGAGCAGGCAACGCATCTTACCGGGAAAGGGAAAAATCGCGAATCGGTATTCAACGAAGAAGAATTTACGAATCTATTAATCCTCGAATCTTGCGTTAATATCGACTTTGGTAATCCGAAGCTGATGGAGAAACACGGTGTTAAAACAGCCGAGACTTGTTTGCGTAAGGCACTATTTACTGGCGAAATCTTACGTTTACAAGAAGCGATTCTTAAATTGAACGGATTTGACGCGGACGAGGACTTACTTGACGAAGCAAAAAACTAATCAAGGCGGGAGGCGAGGCATGGTTTCTTCATCGCGCTTATCAGATGCACGACATCCCGCCAGATGAAATGTACGCTAAACCGTGGAAAACACGGTGGTTCATGTACGCATCGGACGAAGTGGAAATCGAAGCACGGGCAAAACTTGTGAAAGGAGGTAACGGCTAATGGCAATGGATTTAACCGCACGATTGAATCTCGATGGTTCGCAGTTCCTAAACGAGTTACAACGAATACGGGCGCAAACGCAGCGATTAAATATCGTAACTGGGACGTTAAGGGCGTCTAATTCAGCGTTAAGCAGGTCATTTACTTCGGTTACAAGCCCTATCCGTAATCTTACTAATTCCGTTTTAGGACTAGCGGGCGCTTACGCCTCTGCACAAGGCGCAAAGAAGCTATTCGAGGAAACAGTCGGCGAAGCAGCCAAGTACGAACAGTCAACGATTATGATTTCCGCGATGCTAAACGATAAGAAACTCGGTGAGGACTATATGAAACTCGTTGACCGTTTCGCTATCGATTCGCCGATTCTTGATTCACAAGGGATGCTTGCGAACTCTAAATCGTTCCTAACGGCTTCTAAAGATATGAAGCAATTAGAGCAAATGTGGAGTTTGGCGGAGCGTATGGCAGCCATCGATCCCATGCAAGGACTTGAAGGAGCCGTGTTTGCGCTTCGTGAATTATTCTCGGGCGATGCTATCTCGATGGTAAGACGTTTCGAAATGCCGCGTAAGGTAATGAACGAAATCAAGAACATGGATCTTGACGACCAATTAAAATCGCTGGACAAGTTCTTCAACAGTATCGGAATGACACAAAAACTTATTGACGACATGGGCGGAACAACGCTCGGGGTATGGGCGCAAATTAAAGAAGCTACGAACGTTATTACGCGTGACATGGGCGGGCCGGCATTGATGAAGGTTAAGACTTTCCTACAGGAAATCCGCACAGGCATGTTTACGGTCAGCGAGGTTATGAAAGACCGAAACTTATTCACTCCTGAGGAATTTAAAGAACGCTTAGACCGTGCGATGAAGTTCGAACGTTTCAAAGAAACCGGCGCAAAAATTATCGAAAATGTCATGACGGGATTTATTGAGGCCTCTAAGAGTATTGGCGGATGGATTGAGTCGATTCAGAAAAACGGGGAATTTCAGCAGCAGACGACCCTTTTCGGTAAGGTTAAGTGGGTGATTTCGGATGTTTACGAGAATTTCATTGAATGGCTCGACGGTGGCGGGCGTACCATGATCGAAAAGGCTACGGCGGATTTGACCGAAATTATATTCTCAGGTGTCGAGGCATCCGCGGAGAGTATTTTCCCGGTGGCTATGAAAGTCGGTTCTGCACTAGCGGATGGAATTATCTCCGGCGTTTCTAACTCGCTAAGTGAGTCGTGGCTATCGCAGTTAGTATCTGACCCGGTTGGATTCGCAATTAAAAAGCTGACCTTTGGTCATGTCGACCCGTTTGAAGATTCTAAGGAGTTCCGTGAAAAAAATAAATTGTTCCGAGAAAACGGGTGGAAGAGTCTACCGAAGAAAAACGGAGGTTTATCTCACGTACCGTACAACGGCTATTCGGCGTCATTACACAAAGGCGAAATGATTTTACCCCGTGGCGAAGCGGCTGAATACCGAAATGGTGGACGTGCAGGTGGCGTAACAATCTCGGGTAACACGTTCAATGTTCGCCAAGAATCCGACATTCAAAAAATAGCTTACGAGTTAGCGAGATTAATCGAAATGGAAGGGGCGCAGATGGCGTAATGGGAGCGATACAGTTTTGGTTAATTAACGGCAACAAACGCATTCAACTTCCGGTCAATCCCGAAACAATATCCGTCACCAGCCCTTTCGGATTCGAGGATGTCACGGTCGCACAACTCGGCGAGATTACCGTAATTGGTGATATTATGTTACGCGAAGTGTCCTTTTCATCTTTCTTCCCCCGCGACTATAATCCGACCTATTGCGAATACTCGAACTTACCTCGTCCGATGGACTTGCACAATTTGATTGAACGCTGGAAACGGGAGCGGAAGCCGATTCGATTCGTAATGACTGGCACTATAAACAATTTCGATGTAACCATTCGCGAATTTACTGTCGAGCCGGAAAAGGCGGGCAGTCCTGGCGATATTTACTACACGATGTCATTGAAGGAGTATCGTCATGTAACGATTAAGAAAGTCGGCGAGAACGATGGAAAGGCGAAAGCGACGAAAGGAAGCGAACGACCAGCACCTCCGCCAAATCAACCGACAACATACGTAGTTAAAAAAGATGACTCACTTTGGAAAATCGCAGCGCGAGTATACGGGGACGGAACAAAGTTTACGAAGATATTCGAAGCTAATAAGGCCGTAATCGGTAAAAATCAAAACCTTATTCTGCCGGGGCAAAAGTTGGTGATTCCAAAGTGAGCGAAGCACGTATCCAAGTGATTTACGAAAACCTCGATATTACACCGTTGGTGACTAGCGTTGATTGGTCGGGACATAGCGAAAAGCCAAATCGGCAGATTACCCTTTCGCTAAAAAATACGTTAGATGGACGTTCGCAAGAGGTAGAGTTCCTTAATGGAGGTCGAATTGAGTTTCGGAATCACAGTAAAGTAAATTTTATCGGCGTAATATTTTCAACCGACATTAGCGAAAATGGCGACATGCACATTACGGCTTACGATGAAAACATTTACTTGCTCAAATCGGTTGAAACGCGGAAGTTTTCGAAAATGAAGGCGTCAGATATTGCAAAGCGTCTTTGCGCTGACTTCGGAATTCCTGCCGGGCAAATTGCCGACACTGGCTACGTTATCCCAACGTTGATTTGCCGCGAAAAATCCTTATACGAAATACTCTTAATGGCGCTAACCGTTACGCGAAACCAAACGGGCAAGCGCTTTTTTATATGGAGTAAAAACGGTCGGCTGATGATTACGACAGGCTCCGGGCAAGTGTCGAAATACATGATCGAAGCGGGTACGAATATTTTAAACGCTAACTATTCGCAGTCTATCGAGGAAACAAAAACTCGCGTGAAAGTATTCGGAGGTAAGGACGGGAAATTCGTCGCATCAGCGAGAAACGGCACACTTGAAAATGAAATCGGAATTATGCAAGTGGTCGAGAAAATGAACGAGGATGCAACGAAATCACAAGTCGAACAACGTGCGAAGCAATTACTAAAAGAACGGGCGGTTATTGACGATCAAGCAACAGTCACGGCGTTGGGCATCGATGAAATTATTACGGGCACAGCCGTCTATGTACGCGAGCCAATGACGGGCATCATCGGAGGTTATTACGTAACGAACGATTCTCACCGATACGAAAACGGCTCGCATATTATGACGTTGCAGTTGTCACATACGTACGACTTACCATCAATCGAAGTAACGAAGGAGGAATTGGGCGTTGTCAAGCAAAAACCAAAGCCAGCTGGAAGGAAACGGAGCAGCAAAACTAATTCAGCAGATGAAAAGGCACGGAAATAACAAGGAAGTTATCGTCGAGCTTGCGACTGTAGTCACGCCGCCTCCTTCGTTAAGTATTCGAATGAATAGCGACAATCTGCCTGTCGATAGCAACGAGATTATTGTCGCTGAACATCTTACGGAACACCAACGGACTATTTCGATAAACGGCGGTTCGGTGACGGGCACGGTTACGCCCAGCGGTAATCTAACGACCTTTACGCTGACAGACGCAACTATGACGATTAAGTCCCCGTTAAAAGCTGGTGACCAAGTTATCGTGTTGACCGCAAATGACGGACAACTATATTACGTAATCGACAAGGCGGTGTTGTAGATGGCGTTATCTCCATTGGAAACGTTAGAAGAACGAGTGTTGACCGTAGAAGAACAAGAAACGATCGAGCCATCGAAAACATACCGACTCGGCTACGAATCAAACGAAATCAGCGGACTAATCGACGGTGAAGAAGCCTTGCGCCAATTCGTCGTAAAAGCGATTAGGACGGCGCGATTTCGTTTTTTAATTTACGACAACCAATACGGCTCGGAACTCGAAGAGCTAATCGGTGCTGACGTATCGCTCGAATTATTACAAACGGAAATTCCGCGCGTCATTCGTGAGGCGCTTATATACGACGATCGGGTCGCTGACGTGGTTGACTTCGAAATAGTTCGCGAAAGTGACAAGTTATTCGTTAGTTTTCGCGTGGTTACAACGACGGGCGACAACGTGGATATTAACGATTTGGAGGTGATTTAATGTACGAAACGGAAACGAAAGAAGCGATACTCGACCGGATGCTTGAGCGAATAGACAGCGACATTGATAAACGTCAAGGCGCGGTCGCATGGGATTTGACATCGCCGGCATCCTTCGAATTTGCGCAAGCGTACTTAGCGCTAGACCAAGTGCTGACGTTCGGATTTGCGACCGAGGACACACCGTCTAATTACCTCGATTTACGTTGTGCTGAAATGGGAGTTTACCGTAAGCCGTCGGTTAAAGCGATCGGTCAAGTTACGTTTAGCGGACCGGAAGGCACGATTATTCCCGTAGGCACTCGCGTTAGAACAGACGAAGTCGAGCCGGTATATTTCGTAACAACTGCCGAAGGAACAATTGTTAACGGAACTGTAATGGTGTCAGCCGAAGCAGAAGTCGGCGGGGTCAGCGGAAACATCGCACAAGGTAAAATATCGCTGGTACTCGGCGAATTAGCGGGCATTGTTACCGTCACAAACGCTCAAGCTTTCGATGGCGGTGTCGACACAGAATCGGATTTATCATTACTATCGCGATACAACGATAAGGTGAGTAAGCCAGTTACGAGCGGTAACAAATATCATTACGAGCAGTGGGCGAAAGAAGTCGCTGGCGTAGGCGATGCGAAAGTATATCCGTTACACGCCGGACCAGGAACGGTGAAAATCGTGTTGCTTGACGATGAGAAAACATCGCCAGCCCAAACGATTGTTGACGCGGCTAATACGCACATTAACAACGTAGCTCCTATCGGCGCAACAATCACGGTTGTTGGCGCGACAGAACTTCCGATCAATGTTTCGGCTACACTTACGCTTGCTCAAGGAGCGGACATTAACGAAGTAACAACGCAATTTAGCGAAGCCCTTTCGGCGTACTTAAAGTCGGTTGCTTTTACGGACGAACTAATTCGTTACACGCAAATCGCGAACTTATTGCTCGGCGTGCCTCCGATTATTGACTACGCGAATCTGACGGTTAACGGCGGAACAGCGAATATCCAACCAACTAGCGAGCAGGTCGGCGTTGTAGGGAGCGTGGTGTTTACGTGAAGTTTCTCGGAACAGATTTAACGCGGAATATTGAACGTGACATGTTCGACTATTTGCCGAAAGAATACGAGGACTTTCGCGAGTCACGAGCTGTGGTCAAAACGGAAGCTGCGGAGTTTGAACGGTTGCATGCCAATATCGCTGACGTCCTCGCGCAGTTCTTCATCGACACCGCAACGTGGGGACTTTCGCGTTGGGAGCGGATGGTTGGCGTAACAGCTGACAAAAGCAAGCCAATCGATCAACGCCGAGCAGTCGTCAAATCGAAGCTTCGCGGAGTCGGTACGGTAACGGTCGAGTTGATAAAAAACGTGACGGAATCGTGGTACGGCGGCGAAGTTGAAGTAACGCAAACTCCCGCACAATATCTTGTGACGGTTGAGTTTACGTCGAGTTACGGTGTACCTGCGAACCTTACGGACGTTGAGCGAGCCTTGCGCGATATTATACCGGCGCATTTGGACTTGGCGTTCAAGTTTCGATTTGTCACATATGACGCGACCAAGGCTAAGTATTCGAATTATGACGCGATTAGCTTGACGGGACTGACATACGCAGGATTATTAGTAACGTAAGGAGGACGGTAAATGACAACGACAAAATTAGGCTTGCCGATGATCAGCGGGAATATGAACGCAGACGTTGTACGTGATATGAATGCGTTGGCACAGGCGATTGACGATAAAGTAGGCGTGCCGAACGGTTTGGCAACGCTTGATGGAAACGGAAATGTTAACGGAGTGGACTTGAGTACGCTCGCGACAAAGCAAGAACTTAGTACGCATTTGGCGGAAAAAGTGTCAGAAAACGATGACCCACACGGTTGGTTAAGTGCGAGTAGATTTAAAATAGGTACATTTACAAGATTAACTACATTGAGCAACAGCCTTCAATCAATAACTGGACTTGGGTTTAAGCCAAAATCAATATTATTTATTGCTGCTGTTGAAGGTAAGCCGGGTAGAATGTCCATTGGATTTACAAACGGAATAGCAGAAAACCTTTCCTTATATGATTATTTTCAAACAACTAATAACTCGTATAAAGGGAGTTTTACACGGTGTATTGCGATTCAACAAGGGACATCAGAAAATCATATGTACGTAGGATTATTAAATTCTTTCGATATTGATGGGTTTACTATTGATTGGAGAAAAGGTTCCTTAGCAGTAGATGGTGAGACAATAACTGTACAATATCTTGCGTTTAGGTAGGTGAGAATACATGAGGATATGTCTTGAAAAATCGACAGGATTATTGATTGAAAGTCAATCTTTCGCATCGGAAGGTACATTAATTAAAAACGCTATTAAAAATGGTTTTTTAGAAAGTGAAGTGGAAGAGAAGGTAGTTTCTATCAACGAATATCAACAGATATTAGAATCCCTTCCAAAACCACAGCAATCGTTATCGGAAATTGAAAAGTTAAGATTGGAGCAAGCTCAAGCAAATGCTGAATTATTTGAGATGATGCTCATGTTAACAGGTGGAGGTGCTCCTTAATGTTCAATAAGGAAAGTAAACTAGTACAAGATTATGCGCTTCTCATTCATAATGGTTTAAAGACTATTGATGATGTACCTAACTTTCAAAATTTGCGAGAGGTTGTCTCAAGTGTTCTCGCTAATTAAATTAATCTATCAAATTATAAAGGAGTTTTATAAAATGACATTTACAACAAACAGTTCAATCGCTAAATCCTACGCAGTATTAATTCTTGCTGGAAAATACACTATTGAAGAAGTTCCCGATGTTGGGAATCTTCGTGAAGTCGTGCAGGAAATATTAACTGCTTAGTTTCACTCTTGGACGATAATGCGCAACAAAGCATCAACCGATTTACACTCGAATTTTAGGACGGTGAACAACGGTGGATTTTACGAATCCGGACGTAATTAAATATTTTCTAACGCAGGGGCCATGGGCGATATTATTCGTATGGCTCCTTATTTATGTCATGCGAAACAATCGCGAAAGGGAAGGACGACTACATGACCTGCTCGACAAGTTCAGCGAAAAGTATGACGTAGTTATCGAAGAACTTCGCGGCATTAAATCGAAATTGGGAGGCGATAAGTAAATGGGCGAAACTATACTGCGTGTGGCTATTGACGCAGGGCACGGAATTAATACGCCAGGCAAACGAACACCTGATGGCGAGCGCGAGTGGTCGTTCAACAATGCGGTCGCGCTTGCGCTCGTAGCCGAGTTACTGCGCTACAAAAACGTTGAAATTTTGCGATTAGACGACCCGACCGGAAAAATCGACGTACCACTCACGGAACGTACTCGCAAAGCTAACGCTTGGTGCGCGGACTTGCTTATCAGCGTTCACCATAACGCAAACAAAGCGGTATGGGGCGATTGGGGTGGGGTCGAAACGTTCGTACAAACGGGTACCGGCGGAAAATCCGTAGAAGTAGCGAAAGCGGTTCAACCTCGAATAGTTCAAGCGATGGGCTTATGCGACCGCGGCGTTAAGCAAGCGAATTTACACATGTTACGCGAATCGAAAATGCCTGCGATATTGACCGAGGGTGGTTTCATGGACAGCACTACGGACATCGGGGCTTTGCGCGATAATACGAAGTTACAAGCGCAGGGCAAAGCGATCGCCGACGGAATAGCGGAGGTTTATTCGCTAAAATTAAAGGAGGCGGAGCAAGTGTCGGCAAAAACCGAAGATTACAAACTAACGGCAAATGACGAAAAGGTTATCGCTGACCTCAAACGTTGGGGCATTACGGACGGGAAGAATCCGATGCGCCCCGTTACGCAATTATATTTGTGGCATGTCGTTCATGGCGCGTTACAAGCGATTAAAGACGGGAAGGTGACGCAATAATGAAGGCGACGAAACCAATCAACGCGGGCACGGTCACGAGATTCGTGCTTTTATTATTGGCGCTAATCAACAGCGGACTTGAAATGTCGGGCGTTGCCGTATTGCCGGTTGATGAAGAAGGTGTGCGTCAGTTCATTTCGCTGGCATTCCTCGGCGGGACTTCGCTATGGGCTTATTGGCAGAACAACGACATAAGCCGCAAGGCACGAAGCAAAGACGAATAAATAATCGAAGGGCGGGCGTGAAACTTTTCGCTTGCCCATGCGTACATAATAGTAAGTTGCCTAACGTTGGTAAACGAGGTAAAATAAGACAAAGGGAGGGCGTTGAAATGTTAAGGAAATTAGCTTTCGTTTTACTCATGATCGGAATTTTAAGCGGATGCGCCGCGTCTGCAGAAACGCCAATGTCAGCCGAAGGGATGTCGGAGGAAGAACGTTTGAAAAATGACGCAGCAGTTTTACTTGAAGAACTATCGTCGCTAGGCGCAGAACAAATCGAAATAAATTATGCGCGTGATGCTATTAAGGTATATATTTCGAAAGAAAGTACAGCACAGTACGTTAGCGAGGTCGCTGGGGATATCGTAAATAAGATCGAGTCCGTACTTAAAGAGCGACGAAGTGACCTCACGTTAGAAAAGCAATCGTATGCAGTCTACGTGTACGGCAGTGACAATCGTTTAATTTATACTTAACGCCTTAACCTATGCGGTTGGGGCGCTTTTCTTATTATTCGGGCAGCGTTTCTAATCGCATCCTTCTCACTGGCCCCACTCGCTTGTGCGCCAACGCCTTCCTTATCGTTCCACGCAACGGCCTCGAACCGACCGCCCTTTGCGCTAAACACTTTGAACTTTAAATCTCCGTTAATTAATCCGTGGATTTTCATCATAAATCACCTCGCTTACTAACGTAACTATTTCGCCAAGCTCGGCGTACTCCCTTCCCGCAATTATGACAATTCCGTTACAATTTCCGATAAACAAACATATAACGACAACAGCCCGCATACGCTTATCGTAAGCGCAGGCGCGAGAAGCTCCTTGCACAAACTACGCCCTCACGGTCAACCAAGCCGTCAGGGCGTTTTTTTTTCGTTTATTTTCGATGGACACGCATAATATGTTACGGTTTACCGTAACTTTTATTAAGTACGTGATAATACGAACTTAAGGCAGGTGATGTTCGATGGCAAACGATGGCTATACAAGACGACCTGTTGCGTTTAATCTGCGCGACCCACTACAACGAAAATTGTATGAACACACGTTGCAGTACACGAATTTTTCGGCGTATATCAAATCGTTAATCCTAGCTGATTATGTTCGCAAGGATTCCAATAGTCGCCCCAATTAATCCACCAATAATAAAAGCCATTTCGCGCAACTCCTTTCGTATGAAACGTTTGTTCAAAGTATTGCCGGAAGGTTATTAATTTATACGGCAAGTTCGCCGTAATTAAGGGGTGGTAAAATTGGCGAGAGTTCAAACGATTGACTTTCGAAAATTTGTACGGGATGAATGGCGAAGTCCTAACGAAATCAAGGTGCTTAAAATTGTCGCGCTTGGGGGCAACCTGTTCGCAGTCTTTGCGCCAAGAACCGTAGTAGCTGCGACGGCAGACGCAACATTCGGAAACGTTTGGAGTGCCGTAATGAATGTGGTTGACTGGATTGCCGTGGGAGTGTTTATATTCGCAGGTGTCTCGTGGATGTTCGGGCACCGCACGAAAGCACTCGAATACGTAATCGGTGGGTCTGTTGGGTATATTCTCGCAAGGCACGCGATCGACTTGCGCGACTTCTTAAAAGGCATCTAATTGAAGGGGGCGGTCAAAATGAGTAAATTACTCGATTGGTATAACGGTTTAGCGGATAAGGTTGTCGGCGCAGAGGTCGAATTTATTTTAAAGCCGGTAGGAAACGCAATTGTTGAAGGGGCTATATACGTAACAAATGCGCTGACTGACGTCATGCCGGAAATCGGCGTAGGTATCGTAGTTGTTTGCGCAGTCGGCATAATGCTTACGGGCGACATTCCGAAATGGCTTGCTAGGATGGCTGTCGGATTGGGAGGCGCTATCATATGGTTATTAAACGCTTAAAGACGATTAAATTAACGGACTATTTCGCATACCAACGCAATAGGATGATAACATATCGAATTATTCCGCACATCAGCGTCACCAACAATCAGAACGCGAAAATGTGGCGCGTGTTTCATAAAATGTACGAAATTTATGACGGAATGCCTTCGCGAATAACACGCCAGGGCTTCAAGTTTACTCTACGCGAAAAAGACGCCATTTGGTTCGATGTTGTGTTCCGTCCGAAATCCGTTGAATATTACGTTAGTACAACGGAAATATGGGCGAAGAAGTTTCGCGAGATCATCGAAAACCATATGCGCGTAACAGTCGAAGAAGTTGACGGGTCTGATCTAGCGGTCCCAAGCGCTGGTAACGTTAGCTTGCATGAACTCCGCCTTGCACGGCACGATATATTCGCATTACAAACGAACGCAACAGAGCAGACTTCGCCAGTTTCTTCTATATTAACTGCGCTCGACGACATTAGCGAAGAAGGCGATTATGCGCGGCTGTCCGTATGCAACGAAATAATGTCACGGAAATTGTGGGCAAAACAAGCGATTTGGGCGCACGAAAAGCTTTCGAAGGGCAAAGTTCCCCAACGTGCGAAACTCACCGCTGGCAAGGCGAAAAAGACCTTAGCCAACGCGATAATGACGTTGCTGAACGAAATATACGACGTGATAAATGACATCATTACCGCCGTGTCAAACGTGTTCTTTAAAAGCGATCGTGCCATCGAAAAGAAGCCTGCGTTTGAAAGGAGTCACGCGCTGATTGACGAAATCCAAGCGGATAGACTTTCCACGAAATCTAACGCGAAAATGAATCAGCCTGTATGGCGTACGTATATTCGAGTGGCAGCGGTAACGCAAGAAAAGCTTCGAGGTGAATTAGTCGCGAATACTATCGCAAGCGCATTCACCGAAATAGCTGGCGACAACGAGCTAGTGCCGTTTAAAGTCCGAATGAAAGCGAGGAAAGCGGAAATGATCGAGGAATTGAACACGTTACACTTATCGCAACGCACGAAAGCTGACGGGGACGTATCGCTATTATCATGCGATGAACTGGCGAAAATATCGATACAAATGCCGACTGCAACCGTTCAGCAAAGATACGAGGAAGAACTCGCAGTCAAACGCCAAGTCGAAACGGATTTGCCAAAGGTCTTGCTGCACGAGGAATCAAAAGCTGGCGTGGTCATCGATGGCATTACTATTAATATAGGAAGTAATAATATTCGCGAAGGTAAAACAGTCGAGGCGAAATCGAACGGAATCCTCGTCGGGCACAGCGAAGTAAAGGGCGTTGACTACCCGATTTGCATTCCGACCTCAAACTTCGATGAGACTTTCCGCAGTTATGGACTTGTCGGCGCGCCTCGGATGGGCAAGGACACACTTGCAAAAAACATCGTCATCGAAGGCGCCTTGAAACACGGTATCGCTTCGTTTGTTATTGACGCAATCATGGAAGATGGCGAGCGTGGATTTGCGGATGGCGTGCGTGATTCGTTGCCAGCCGATCGTATTATCGACATCGACTTGAGTGATTCCGAGTATCCCGTGCCGATGGACTTAACGGAAATAGTCGCGAAACTCGGCACAAACGGCATGAACCGATTCGCTCAAGAACTAATCGACTTCTTTGGCGACATGGAAACGATGGGACAGTCGCGCTCTATTCTACGCGAGTTTGCGAAAGCCAGCGGTGGTAGTCTGTTCAACATTAAGCGATTGCTAGAGGACGAAGATTTCCGAGGGCAACGTGCGAAAGAGTTACGCAAAGACGGGCACGTTCGGACTGCTGACTTTTTAGATAAATTCGCAACGGAGTGGGGTAAGGACACGAAAGGTGCGCCGAAGGTTATTCGCGATGGACAAAAGACTCTCGATGGCAAGGCTAGCGCAATCCTTAATCGGCTTGACGAAATGCTCGGCGATGATACTCTATTCCGTATATTTGCGCAGCCAGCTTCGCCTGACATCGATTTCGAGCGGTGGATTCGCGAAGGCAAGGTCGTTATCCTGCGAGTGCCGAATCGGAAGCTCGGCGCATTGTCGGCGAAAACATTGATACATTGGATAACGCTGAAAATATTCATGACGAAGCTACTCATGCCGCCTAGCGAAGGGCAAGCGTTTATCGTGTTTAACGAGCCACACCAATACTTAACGCCGGGCTTAAAAGCGCTAATGCAACGAATTATCCTCGAAGGGCCAAAGTGGCGTCTTGCCGGAATCTTCGCGTTCCATCATTTCGGCTTGCTCGAATACGGACTGGACGAAGATTTGATTTCGGGCGGCATTAACTGGTTCCTTTTCGCAAATGACAATCGGAAGGTATTTGAAAAACTGGAAGCGCAACTCAAGCCGACACTTGACGTTGATCTTGCGTTAATGACCGAGGCTTACCACGCAATATTCATCGGACGATTTGGCGGTCGTAGGCAGAACGCGTTTTTAATTCGAGCACTTGCGCCACCTAGCGAACGACTTCCTCAGTTTGATAACGCATTTCTGACGCGGAGGCATTCGCGCATGTACGGCCGACATTGGCAAGAAGTCGAAAAGATGCTCGCTTGACTAAGGAACGTTTGTTCGTATATACTAACGTTAAAACAACGTGGAGGTATGCAAAATGAGCATCAAAGATCGCGGGCTAATTAAGTGGCAAGGCTTCTTCATGCCGGAACAGGTCGCCATGCAACGGCAACTATACGAGGAATTATCGCAAACAGCCCAACCGATTATCGACGATTACATGCGCGGTGAGTTTGACGAGCGTGTCGGTTACGCAATGGAATATAATCTGCCGGTGGAATTTACGTTGTGGCAAGCGGGGCGGACTTCTACGATGATTGGTCGAGTGAAATACGTCGATATTATTGCGCAACAGTTTCGCGTTGAGTTACCGAGCCGGACGATTGAGCGCGTGAACATGTCGGACGTGGCTTGCGTGAAAATTGTCGAAGATTAATACGCTTTCCTTCTATAGTATGTCGTGTTATAATGAAAACGGTCGAAAGTTCGGCAAATGACCGATACAATGATCGTGCCAATTATCGGTGTTATTAACGGTTGTACACATTCGCATTAAATTGCGGGTCGGGAGTTCGAATCTCTCCTGGGACGCTAACGAAATGGGCGATAAAGCCCGTCAAATCAACCTTCTAACACGTTAAATGAAACGGTCAATGAATCGGTCAATTACCGAACTTCACCGAAACAGACGTTGTTAGGAGGTTTTTTGTTTTGTCGAAAAAACGAAAAGGTTTGCTGGTTATTAACGATGATTTATCCGATTTATTAATCGAGCGTCCTTCGCATAGAGAGGCGATTCCCGATCGTCTGTCAATCGAAAAGGCACTCGCGACAATAGTGCGACAAATGGAAATTAGCGGAAACAGGCCTCGGACAATTAGTGACTATTCTACGTACGTGAGTCACTTTATCGAATCGACCGGCCTTACGTATATGGACGAAATTACATCCGATTCCATTTATCAATGGCTTTCGCTAATGGACGTAAGTGCCCAAACGAAGCTGACCCGCGTTAAGTGTTTAAAGGCGTTCCTTTCGCGTTGTTTCGATAACGGATGGGTTGAGTCGCGGTTTTGGAAAACGATTAATATAAAGGTCGATAGCAACGTTAAAGAGGGCGCAACTGATCGCGATATAAAAACGTTGCTGTCCGTGCTGGACCTCGGTGATTTCGTACAGTTACGTGACGCAACTGCCGCATTACTTATGTACAAGACGGGCATCCGTATCAATACGATTGTACTGCTCGAAAATAAACACATCGACTTCGGCGAAAAATTACTACGGCTGGACGGCGCTATAATGAAGAATCACGAACAACTACTTTTGCCATTCGATGAAACGTTGTATCGACTGCTGTCCGTCCTAGTAAAGCACAACGATGTCATTCGTCGCGAATATAAACAGCGAAATGAGTACGTATTCATAACGAAGCAAGGCGGCATCATATCGAATAGCCCTACGCATAACAACATTCAGAAGCGATTGAACAAGTACGCGAAAATGTACGGACTTAAAAATATTAACCCGCATGCGCTACGTAGGGGCTTCGCGAAAGGCCTGCTCAACAAAGGCGCAAAGATTACGGACATATCTCGCGCGCTCGGGCATAGTAATCTCGCGGTAACTTCGCAATATTTACATTTGGACAAGGAAGAAATAGCGGAAAATTTACGGAAATTTTTATAGCGTTGCGCCAATTCGTCAGCCTTTTCGAAGGTTGGCGATTTTTTTTTGTGCGGAAATTCGAAATTATTTTCGATAAAAGTGTGCGGATCGGGAAAGTCGCGCGTCAATATAAGTGTAAGGCGAAATAAATCACGCAGTTAAATCTACACCAACGCATATATAACTTACGCAAAATTAAACGGAGGTGCTTGACGGAATGGCAGACGAAATTAAAGGCGGTGGTGCTTCGGAAATAGTAGAAGTGGCTTCGTCACAGTTGACTGAACATAGCTTGCAGTCAGAATTATCACCTATGATGAACGATAAAGCTTGGCGTAAATTTCTCGCAGGCATTGTAACGAAAGGTATTCTTCAACCAATAGTCGCAACGAGGGGTTTTCGTGTTATTGACGGTAAACATCGCCTACGAGCTGCGAAAGAGTTGGGAATCGAGAGCGTACGCGTGGTATTTGAGGATATTTCCGAAGATAAAATTGCGGAATATATAACGGAAACAAAACTTAGCCGCGACGACTTGAAAAGTGGACAGAAATCGGCAATAGTTATTCGCTTGTTTTATGAGGAAGAACGTCAGGAAGCAAGAAAGCGTCAATTGTCTACATTGGTTCAGAATGCCGATACTGAAATATTTCAGGAACGGGATGTAAGTGGAGAAGCTGCCCAAATTCTAGCTGATAGAGTAGGTGTATCTGCAAGATATATGTATCAATTACTCGCTGTATACAAATCTAGACTCGATCTCTTCCAACTCGTATTCGATGGAAAGTATTCGATTAATAGGGCCTACTCTCAAATGAAAAAAGACGAAGCGCCCGAAGTTGTTGAATTAAAAGAGTCGTCTATTACGTCTGAAAAACTAAATAGAATTGCCGAAGAATCGGAAGCTATCGCGAGTAAGGTCGTTGTAACTGACGATGACTTAGAATCTCTATCGCCTATGAGTATTCTACGGAATAAAGCATCGAACAGGTTACCACAATTTACTCGAGAGTTTGTTCACGACTTCGAGTTATTATCAGAAGCGGACGAAGATACGGTTATCGCGTACAACAAACAGATTCATTCAGTTGCGGAAGGGGCGTTGCTGTTGCTTGAAGCTTTCGAAACTGACGCAAAAAAACGCTTGTTCTTTGAGTTTGTTACTAAAACGTTCCTATTATCAAAGGATGAAAAGAAACTAAATAAATTCTTAGAAACGATGGGAGGAATTTTAAATGAAGAAGAATAGATCGGATGAAACTATTGGTAGCGCAGTATTCTCAAGACTCGAGAGAAACGCAACAAGAGAAGTAGGTTTCAGGTTATTCGCGGAAGAGAAAGCGTCAGAACTCCTTTATCATTCACCTTTATTTGTTGATGTACTTAGGTCGAGCGGAGTATTAAGAAAAGACGAGCATCATGCTAAATTTATCGGTGTTTACAAAGCTAACTTAGCTTGCCAACGTTACGGAGTACTAGAAGGTAATTCGGAAATTCTTACCACTAAATACGCAGGAGACAGAGCGAAAGCACTTTTGGAACATTTTCAAAAGACGGGAAATCCACTACTAAAGGATATGAAGGAAAGAGGCGTATCGATACACAAGTTGTATTACGTACTAAGAGATTTATTTTTAAAAGAAACACTCCAAACAGATTATATTGCTGGTATATTACTAAAGCCAGAAACAGAAATAATTGCTGGAATAGCCGTAAATAAACGACTTATAGGTGCTAGTAAAGAATATGAGAGTTGGTTGAAACTAGCAGACATTAACCCGCATGATGATACAGAATTAAAAGACGCAGTACGAGAATCAGACTTTCGAAAAGTGATAGTTGACCATTTCCGCGACGAACCATTTTACGCAAGACGAGAAAGTGCTATTGAGTCGAAGAAACAATCAGTAACAGACAATCTAACGTTCGCTAATGTCGAAACAGATACGGCGCCTTTATTTGCTAAAGTTACTGGGAAAACTAAAGACGTTATTACTGAAAAAGCATTTATTCACTTCGTTGATACATTAGGAATTGATCGAAACAAATTAATTCGTTTGCTCGCACAATAAAAAGTCTAACGCAATAGGCAAGCGC
>NZ_JBALOZ010000001.1:0-8846 GCF_036965125.1 Bacillus sp. JJ1503 | reverse complement strand
CTTTTATTTATTATCAATTGATTTCCCTTAAAATGTTTATTAAAAAGTTTTAAAATTTCAAACTTAGATATGGAGTCATTATTGACTAAGTTATATAACCCTACTAAATTGTCAACCGTTGCCTTTTCCATTGCCTTAGCCAAGGTTAAAGTCGTTACACCAGCCCAAATCGCTTTATTAAATCCATTAATTTTGCCGCCCTGCTCCATAAACCAATTAAACAAACCTATCCCGTTTTTATTTATATCAGGACCAATAATTGAGTTTCTAAATGTTAAATCTTTATTATTTTCTAATTCTCCTAAAGCTTTTGTTCTATCATAAAAAGTTTCTCCATCTCTTAATGAATTTTCATAATAATTCCCACTCTTACCTGAGAAAACACAGTCAGTACTCATATGAATAATTTTTGTTTTAGTTTCTTTTGTTACATAGCTTAGATAATGAGGTAAATAACTATTTATAAATACAGCTTGATGTTTATTTTCCTCAGCATATTGATTTAGTATGCCAGTGCAATTTATAACAGCATCATACTTGCCGTTTTTGATTATTTCTGTTACTACAGGTAAATTACTCACATCTGCAATAATATTTTTACAATAAGGAAAGGATCTTCTGGTTAAAGCAGTTACTTCATGGCCTTGCTCTTTTAAATAAATAGCAATTACATGACCAGCCATACCTGTAGCGCCTAATACTAAAAATCTCATCATACGTGCACCTTCATCCATTTGTCCAGTTCTTCTTTTATATAATTTAGTTCTATCAATTTTTCTTTAATTTGCTCAATGTTTAGACGGTGTGTATTATGAGAATTGTATTCTTGATCAATTGAAAGCTTCTCATTTCCTTGCTCAAAATACTTTTCATAGTTTAAATCGCGTTTATCTGCTGAAACCCTAAAGAAACCACCTAAATCCTCTGCCATAACATATTCCTCTCTAGTTAAAAGGGTCTCATATAGCTTTTCTCCGTGACGGGTACCAATAACTTTTATCTCATTATCTGCCCTAAAAAGTTCCTTTAAAGCGATAGCTAAATCACTAATTAAGCAAGCCGGAGCTTTTTGTACCATGATATCGCCAGCCTCGGCATTTTGGAATGCAAAAACAACTAATTCAACAGCTTCTTCAAGACTCATTAAATATCTAGTCATATTTGGATCTGTAACTGTTAATGGCTGGCCACTTTTAATTTGTTCAATAAACAGTGGTATAACTGAGCCCCGCGAAGCCATTACATTTCCATACCTAGTTCCACAAATAAGTGTCTTTTCTGGATCAACTGTTTTAGATTTAGCGACAAATACTTTTTCCATCATCGCTTTCGATATACCCATTGCATTAATCGGATAAGCTGCTTTGTCCGTTGAAAGGCAAATTACCTTCTTCACTTCATAATCTATTGCAGCTGTTAACACATTATCAGTTCCTAGTACATTCGTTTTTACAGCCTCAAGAGGAAAGAACTCGCAAGAAGGAACTTGTTTAAGTGCTGCTGCATGAAAAACATAATCAACTCCATGCATTGCATTTTTTACACTTGCCAGATCCCTTACATCACCAATATAGAACTTCAATTTGTCATTTTTATATAATTTACGCATATCATCTTGTTTTTTTTCATCTCGTGAAAAAATCCGTATTTCTTTTATATCGCTATCCAAAAATCTATCCATTACAGCGATACCGAAGGAGCCTGTTCCACCTGTAATTAATAAGGTTTTACTTTCGAACATATTTTACATCCCCCTCTAGTTTAATTTTTGTTAATAAGTCATTCAATCTATCAATATATTTTATTTTTGAGAAATTATTGTCATAATACGCCCTTGCATTTTTTCCATAAGCAAAATGCTTATCTTTTTCTTTTGCAAACTTCCTTATATTATTAGCCAACTCTGTTGAGTCTTCAGCTGCTGAACAATACCCACAACCTGCTTCATCAATAACAATTTGAGTTTCTCCATCTATGGACCCTATTATCGGCTTACCTGCTGCCATATACGATTGGACTTTATTTGGTAGTGTATATGAAATAACTTTATTAGCTTTCAACGTAACTAAAAAAGCATCCGCCATTTCATAAAACCTTGGCATTTCTGTTATAGGAAAATGTCCGTGAAAATTCACATTTTCAAGTTTCAGTTGATTGACTAATTCTACACATTTTGCTTTTGAAGATCCATCACCGACAATATGAAATTTAATATCTCGAGCACCTTTAAGTTCTTTAGCGGCATAAATAATTGTTTCTACACTTTGCATTTCTCCTATATTTCCTGCAAAAACAAGGTTTATATTTTCATTTTCCTTTTTATTTGGTGTAATATTTTCAAACAATGCTTCTGCATAAACTGGCAGATGTATAATTCTTTTGTGTACTTTTAATATTTCTTTAAAATATTCTTCAAATAATTTTGAACTCGTAAATATATAATCAGCATTTTTGTATATCCACTTACTCAACTTAAGTAAAATACTATATATCTTACTATCTGATGAAATACCCACTGAAGCTATGCTCTCAGGCCATAAATCATGGCAGTATATTATTAAAGGTTTTTTTGTGAGTTTTTTTAACAAAATCCCTGGCAACGCCATTGTTACTGGTGATAGCTGATACACTAAAATTAAATCAAAGTCTTTCCTTATAAAGAGTGCTTTAAATGTAGAAAAAATAGCAAAACTTAAATAGTTTGCAGCTAATTTTTTAGTGCCTTCTCCTCTTCCTAAAAGCCAAGAACGAACTATTTTAACTCCATTTATTTCTTCATTTCTATTTTTTAACCCCTTGTATTTTATATCTACAATTCCACTAGGATAATTAGGTAACCCCGTTAAGACAGTAACATCATGTCTATCTTTTACTAGTTCAAAGCATATATCGTTTACTCTAAATTGTTCCGGATAGAAATATTGACAAACTACTAGTATTTTCATTTTCATTATCCTCTTAACTTGCTTTTTAAGTACTCTTCTACTTCACCCTTTATCCCATCTTCGAATGATAAAGGAGAGTATTCAAAGTCTTTTGACGCTTCTACATAACTAAAGGCCTTATCTTCTTGCATTCTTAGTACTTGTTCAACAGAGATAATTGCCCTTTTATCTAAGGCATTATATATTTTTGCTGATAATATAGAAAACCATAATGGAATCTTCACTATTGTGTTCTTTCTTTTTAATGCTTTGGAAACACATCGAACTAGATCAATATATTTAATAGGATCCTTACCCGATAAATTGTATTCTTTATTAAATGTTTTATCCTTATTTATTAGTACATTATAATAGGCATTACCTAAATCTTTAGCATGTACAGGCTGCATTAAGTTTCCCCCCTGACCAAACATAGGGAAAAACTTATGTCTATAAAGATAGTCCACCAATTTATACATATTTCTATCTCTAGAAGATCCATAAATCATAGTTGGTCTAAGAACTGTAATTCCTATTTTATCTCGTTTTTCAAGAAGTCCCTCTTCAATCTTAATATATTCTTCAGAAGCGCTTTTATATTTAGAAAATCTACCAGTAGTATGAACAAGGATTGTCCATTTTACGTTATTCGTTATTGCTGCATTAATAACATTATTTGAATATAAAATTGTCGAGATGTGTACTACAGTTTCAACACCTGACATCAATTTTTCAAGACATTTATTATCTTCTAAATTTCCATATACTTTTTCAATGTCAAGTCCCGAACGATCTATTTGATCAGTATTGCTATTTTCCCTAACTAAACATCTTATTTTACCTTGATAGTTTTCTTTAATTAGTCTTTCTAAAAACCACTTACCAGTATGACCAGTAATTCCCGTAACAAATAACATTTCTACACCTCTATTATTCTATTTACTTTCCTGTAGATCCCGTTATCTTGGTACTCACTTCCTTTTTGGCCCCAGTCCCACCTTCAACAACTCCATCACTCTTAACAACACTCACGATGGTCCCAAAGAAGCACCTAAGATCCATCCATAAGCTCAAGTTCTCAACATACTCCCCATCCAACTTTGCCTTGATCTCTATAGAAAGCTCATCTCGCCCATTAATCTGAGCCAAACCAGTAAGTCCTGGTAATATATCATTAGCACCATACTTATCACGTTCAGCAATTAAATCATATTGATTCCATAATGCAGGTCTAGGTCCGATTATACTCATATCTCCGATAAAAATATTCCAAATTTGCGGTAGCTCATCAAGTGAAGTTTTTCTCAAGAATTTACCAATCTTTGTGATATATTGCTCAGGGTCCTCGAGAAGATGTGTTGGCATGTCTTTCGGAGTATCTATTCGCATAGTCCGAAACTTTAATATATTAAATTGAGTTTTATTTATCCCTATTCGCTTTTGCTTAAAAAGTACCGGTCCTTTTGAATCCAATTTTATCGCAACTATTATGAAAATAATCAATGGCGTTAGTAACATTAATCCAATTAAAGAAAGAAGAAAATCTATTAATCTTTTTATTTTAATATACAACTTCAGAACCACTCCTTGAAAGTTAGTTAATTGGTTAGATCCTAGTAAATTTAAATAAGATAAAGGGATTACTAATTTCTAAACAATTATCCAACCCGGTAACCTTTTTTCAAATTGATTGTTTACGGTTTAAAACGATACTTAACCGTTATTGAAGAAAATGCGTTAGGAAATACACTATTACATTTAACATTTATTTTTTTCACAAAACAAGAGCCCTTGCCCATCTAATCATATCAATCAAATGAACAGGGGCCCAAGTTTCTTTCTATTGTCAATTTTAATTCTACTATTAAAATAAGATTTTAGTATGGGTTAACCTTTTCCAACCTCAGTGCCATATAAAACTTCATTCTTCCTCCGGTTAGCCACATTAATCACAAATTCTTTTATTTCGTCAGGTGACAAATGATCATAATGAACTAGAAGATACTCAATCTCTTCTTCCTGCTCCAAAACCGCTTTCCCAATAAATATCTTTGGAAAAACCGCTTCCTTATGAACTTCATTTTCCACGAGCAATTCCTCATACATCTTTTCCCCTGGGCGAATCCCCGAATATTTGATTCCAATTTCTTCAATTGTGTAGCCTGACAGCTTAATGAGATTTTTCGCCAGATCGACAATCTTAACCGGATCTCCCATATCTAACACAAAAATCTCCCCGCCTCGTGCTAAGGCCCCTGCTTGTATCACTAATCTTGAAGCTTCTGGAATTGTCATAAAATATCGTGTCATTTCAGGATGTGTTACAGTTACTGGTCCACCAGCTTGAATTTGCTTTTTAAAAAGTGGGATAACACTCCCTCTACTCCCAAGTACATTTCCAAAGCGAACGGCAACAAATTTTGTATTACTTACTTTTGCCAATTGCTGAATAATCATCTCAGCAATTCGTTTAGTGGCACCCATGACATTTGTTGGGTTTACAGCCTTATCAGAAGAAATCATTACAAATGTCTTCACTCCAAATGTGTCAGCAGCTTCTGCAACGTTTTTCGTACCTAAAATATTGTTTTTCACTGCTTCCCTCGGGTTATACTCCATTAGTGGTACATGCTTATGTGCAGCTGCATGATAGACCACATCAGGACTAAACTCTTCCATGATTTCAAACATTCTTGTACGATCTTGTACATCCCCGATAACTGGAATTATTTCTATTGATCTCCCATAATGATTTCGCAATTCCATCTCAATTTGATAGATGCTATTTTCCCCATGACCAACAAGAATAATTTTAGTAGGGTAGAAGGAACAGATTTGTCGGCATATTTCCGATCCAATCGAACCACCTGCTCCTGTGACAAGAACGGTTTTGTTTAGCACATATTCGGAAATGCTATTAATGTCAAGTTCAATTGGTTCCCTGCCTAATAAGTCCTCAACCTGCACATCCCGAAATTGATTAATTGATACTTTTCCCAGCATAATATCTTCAAGCTTTGGCATTATTTGTGTCTTCGCACTAGTTTTTGCACATTCTTCAAAGATCCGATTTAACTCCTGTTTGCTTAAAGATGGAATTGCAATGATAATATTTTCTATTTTCAACATCTGGACAGCTTTAACAATATGACTTGAGTTTCCTATAACAGGTAAGCCCAGAATTTGTAGGTTATACTTCTTTCGATCATCATCAATAAAAGCAACAGGTCTTAGCTCAGCATCATGACTGTTTAATAATTGTCTAGCTACCATGGTTCCGGCTGATCCAGCACCAATAATTAATGTGAGTTTTCTGTCTACTTCCTCATTCCTTATGTAGCGGTCGCGGAACATCCGCCATGAAAATCGTGAGCCCCCTATCAGTAGCACATGAATCATCCATGTAATAAAAAGTGCGCGTACATAAATATCGTTAAAAATAATAAACTGAATAATGGCAGTTGTAACAATAGAAAGCGTTACAGCCTGGACAATGGCTAATAATTCACGGATACTCGCATACTCCCACGCCTTTTTATAAAGCTTGTATAAATAAGCAAACAAATGATGGCAGACTAACAAGGTAATCGAACTTGCCAATAAGGTTCCTAGTTTGAATATGCCTAAATATGGATGAAGCATTAAATAGCTAAAATATATTGCTGATAAGACGATTAAAGAGTCGAGCATACTCAAAAACGTAAGCCGTTTTTGATAAGTCATCAGCATATCCCCCTATTCCCCAAAATAAATATCTAATGATAAAACACACTACTATCCATAGGATGCTTTACCATTAGATACTCATTAAAATGATCGCTAAATACTGGCTCTATTCCGCCTCCGCATTATACTCTCAATTATTGAAGACAGCCACTAAGTTATGCTGAGAATAGCGCCCTTCTACTTTAGACAGCGGAATTTTTCCAATAATAGCGCAAGAAGACAACTCCTACACCAACCATCAGGCCCAAAACTAATGCTATAGCTAAATTTAATGCCTTTTTCGGAGATACTGGGTCAGAAGGAATATCCGCTTCAGCAAGTATTGACAGTTTACTATCTGCTTTATATAATTTCGCTATGCTTCTAGCTTCCTCATATTGATCAGAATATTTATTATAAAGATTTGTTAAGGTCTTCACTTTATTATTGATCTTTTCAAATTGAACCTGCTTATTCTTGTTAAGAGTGTGCAACTCCGCTAATTGTTCATCACTAATTTGTAGAGTATATTGTTTTTCCGTTGAAGTGACGGCATCTAACAATACAATTGAAGGAAGCCCCTCTGCAGCCCTTAATTGATTGTACTCTTTAAGAGCTTCATCTAAATTCTCCTTTTCAATCGTCAGTTGATCATTATACTGAACAGCCAAGCTGTTTAATCTTTCAGAAACCTTTTCCCCAATATATACTTTTGATTCTTCTAAAACAGCAGTAAGTGTTTTTTGAATAACTATTGGATCCTTTCCTTTTAAGGTTAAGGTTACAATATTCGTGTCGGGCTTTGTTTCAATGGTTAAACTCGTCCTTAACCCTTTTACTGTCCAGTTTTTTAACCCTTCTTTTTCGATTACTCTTTTTAATAGCTGAGACGATTGCAATCTCTCTGAAAATACTTGTGGTGATATAGCTTCGTTTAAATACGTTGCCAACTCACTACCCGCATTTTCCTGTTTCACACTATTCACCAATACCTTTGCACTTGTTTCGTAAGAAGGCTGGATTATAAAATAACTTGCTATAACTGCAATTAATACTGCTATTGCTGTTATGGTGGCAATAATCCACTTGCCATTCAAAATTGTTTCGATTAATTCTCGTAGGCTAATTTCATCCTGCATTTACTTTTCCCCTGTAATTTCATTTTTGTTATTTATGATACTTGCTGCTAGTACACCTAGGAAAATAAATATCACGTTTGTAAAACCGATAATGGAGTCATTAAACATAGATTGAACTATGAATGCTACTATCATCATTCCTATTGCTATTGTTTCCTTATTTAAGCTTCTTTTTAATAAAACAATTACCCATTCTACCAAGAGAAAGAAAATTAATAGCATAAAAGCAATGGCAGAAAATACACCAGAACCATAGGCTAGCCCAATTAATAAATTGTGGGGTTTATCTATAATAATATTAAAGGTTTCTAACGCAGAGTTTTTCTCGGGATCGTCTTGTGGAAAATGATAGACAAGTGTATCCAAACCGTATCCTAGTATTGGCCTTTCTCCTACCATCTCAATTACTTTCTCCCAAATAAAGATACGACCAGAACCTGCTGAGACTCCTGAAGGAGGCAGTTCTTTTAACTTATAGTCTACCTTCGTTGCCGAAACCTTTGATTCAAATTCAAAATCTAATAATCCTTTTGCAGATTGTTGAACTTCTAAATATGGATTCTTACTGAATAGAAAACCAATTGACTCGTCCCAAACTTTCGGGTTTTTTATTGCTAATGTATTTAGTATAAGTGCAAACCCTAGAATCCCTATTAAGAAAAACGAAAGTGACTTACCCTTTGTTTTCGAAAATAATCCAATAATCAAAATTAACGGTACCGTCATTGAAAATGCTAGAAACCCGCTTGTTGAAAGTGAGGTTAACACCATAGAGAAACTTGCTAGTGAAATGATTAACAGCGCTATTTTTTCAACGATATTTTTCTTTAATATTGCTAAAGTAAAAAATAGTGCTGTTAATGTCCCAGCAAATCCACTAATATAGTTAGGGTTGTTAAATGTTGACCATAGCCGTGACCCAGCATTTACATTAGAGCCCTCTAACAATTCGCCAAATATTAGCTTATTTACCCAATCCCATTTAAAAACATCTACGCCATAAATAATAAATAATCCAAGTGTGGTGTTAATCAATATAAAAGGAAAGAGAGTGTAGATCAAAATATTAATCATCTTA